>JBAXTW010000293.1:0-2669 GCA_037129985.1 Pseudanabaena sp. ELA645
GTCATCAAGCTTTGAGTGAGCTTACTGAACTTAGTCAAGAGTTGGGATTTTATACACCAGAAGATGACCGCTTAGCTGAGGCTATTTCACCAGCGTAATGAGTTTGCAATCATCTCGATTTCCCGTTGTCCTTGACTCCTGTGTGCTTTATCCAATGTATCTGAGAGATACTTTACTTCGTGCTGCCGAGGCTGGGCTGTATCGTAGGCGATCGCCATTTACTTTCACCGAGACTAAAGATGCGATTCGTTATTTGAGAATCTGATTATTCAAAACCTCTATCTTGCCTTTACCACTAAACCAATACCAGACAAATATTCCACGGGTCTCATACTTGGTATACCACCCTCTCCCCAGTCATACTCAGGCAAATCACTAACCAAATCTGCTTCTAACCAAGATTGAGATTCAGTATCATTAGCAGTAAAATTTTCTGTTTTTGATAATTCAGTCGTCAGAAACTGAATAACCCTATATCAGAAGGTGCTAATTTTGGGAGATTGGGCAACAACTCGGTGATAGTCATAACCATAAACCTAGAACAACTATGCTATTTATTTTACTGGTTTGCGATCGCACTTTACTTTCATATAGCTTAAAGAGGCGACCCTCGCTACTGTAGCGGTTTAACTTACGATAAGATCTTAGTCTAGTTACAGTAATTTTTTTAGAAATTCCGATCGCATGATTTTCCCTGACTATTCTGACTTTATTAAGCTTGCTGGAAATGGTACTCACCAAGGTAACTTTGTGCCTGTGTATATGGAACTGGTTGCCGATCTCGATACGCCTGTCTCGGCTTGGTATCGTGTATGTCAAGGTCAACCCTATAGCTTTTTATTGGAGTCAGTTGAGGGCGGCGAGCGGTTAGGGCGCTATAGCTTACTAGGTTGCGATCCGCTATGGGTATTAGAAGCAAGAGGCGATCGCACTACCCAGACATTTCGTGATGGTAAAGTCAAGGAATTTACGGGTAATCCCTTTCAGCATTTAAATGATTGCCTTGCGCCAATTCAGCCTGTGCATTTGCCAGAATTGCCTCCGAGTTTGGGGGGATTGTTTGGTTATTGGGGCTATGAATTAATTAATTGGATCGAGCCGAAAGTACCTGTTTATCCCTGTCAAGAAGGTGATACACCCGATGGAATCTGGATGCAGGTCGATAGCTTGTTGGTCTTCGATCAGGTCAAACGTAAAATTTGGGCGATCGCCTATGCGGATATGAGTGATGGTCAAGCAACCGAATCAGCATATCAATCAGCTTGCGATCGCTTGACGGTGCTAGTAGATAAACTGCGATCGCCCCTTGATCGACAAAAAACTGCGATCAAATGGACAAATCCCCGCACCCAGCCACCCGTAAGTTATACCAGCAATGTCACCCGCGAGAAATTCTGTCAAGCTGTCGAACAGGGCAAAGAGCATATTAAAGCTGGGGATGTTTTCCAAGTCGTCCTTTCCCAAAGGCTAACCACAGAATTTAAAGGTGAGCCGTTTAGTTTGTATCGTTCTTTGCGTGTGGTCAATCCCTCGCCTTATATGGCTTTTTTCAATTTCCAAGATTGGCAGCTAATTGGCTCCAGCCCTGAAATTATGGTCAAGGCGGAAGTGATCGATGGAGTTTCGCGTACTGTACTGCGCCCGATCGCAGGGACTCGCCCTAGAGGTGCAACACCTACGGAAGATGCCGAACTTGCTAAGGATCTGCTGGCTGACCCCAAAGAAATCGCTGAACATGTGATGCTCGTAGACTTAGGTCGCAACGATCTTGGTCGCGTTTGCAAGAGCGGCACGGTGAAAGTCGATGAACTAATGTCGATCGAGCTTTATTCCCATGTCATGCATATTGTCAGCAATGTTGTCGGTGAAATTCGCCCCGAAAAAAATGCTTGGGATTTGCTTCAGGCTTGTTTTCCTGCGGGAACCGTAAGCGGTGCGCCCAAAATTCGAGCAATGGATATCATTCATAACTTGGAAGGCGATCGGCGCGGTACTTATGCGGGAGCCTATGGCTACTATGATTTTGAAGGTCAGTTGAATACGGCGATCACGATTCGGACGATGGTCACGAAGGATGGAACTGCTAGTGTTCAGGCTGGTGCGGGTGTAGTTGCTGATTCTGATCCTGAGAAGGAATATCAAGAAACGCTCAATAAGGCAAAGGGAATGTTGGAATCATTACGCTGTTTGGGTTAGAGATGGACTGAATGCACTTAATTGGATAGCGATCGCGGATATGTTGATAGAAATAATGGATCTAATTTTTTATGGCATACTTGAATAAACACGATTCCAAGTAGTAACTTATTATGCAAGTTAAAGATCTCACTATTGAAGAGCTAAAAGCTGTGATCCGCGAAACTGTCGTTGAATCATTAGAGGATCTTTTGCCCGATCCAGATGCCGAAAAAACAGTTAAGGCAGAATTTCAACAAGATCTATTAGAGTCTCGCAAGCAAAGACAGGAAGGAACTAAAAATATGTCACCAGCAGAAGTAAAAAGAAGACTGGGATTAACTGTCAGATGACCTATTTTGTGGAATATACCCCAAGCTCATTTGCCGATTTGGAGAAACTAAATAAAACATCGCAAGATCGCATTACCAAAAAAATTGATTAGACTTGTCGGGAAACAAAAGAAAAGTATAGAAGCAACTTCACATTTATTT
>JBAXTW010000294.1:0-2625 GCA_037129985.1 Pseudanabaena sp. ELA645
GCAGAAGGATGAAGATTCGGAAATAGCTGCTTAATGTGATGGAAAGTATTTTCTAGAAGAATGCGGTGTCTAGATAGATTAGGAATCGAAGAGAGCAAATCTTGTTGACCATCAGGCTGTAAAAAGACTCCCCCATTTTCAGCGATCGCCCCAGCCACAGGTAAATAATTCACCAAAGCACTGACCCAACCCGCCGAGCGACCAGTCACCAATAGGACTTTAATTCCTGCTGATTGTAAATCCAGAAGAGTCGAGATAAAATCAGAAGAGAATTTTCCATTTTGGGTAAGAGTGCCATCAACATCGGAAGCAATTAAACGGATGTCGGACAAATTAGCTTGATTGAGATTGAGCAAAGACATAAACAGAAACCAAAATAGATAAATCAGCATAAATCTTAAATTTAATAAATTTAAGAAACAGCAAGAAGCAAGAAAGGGAGAAGATGGTGAGCAAGGGAGACAGGATCAACCCCCATAATGGAACGTTGATTCGCCAAAGATATTGCAGCTTGAGAATGCCAAACCGCAGCAACTATAGCGGAATCGCTAGCAGATAAACCCTGAGCTAACAGCCCACCAATCATACCCGCCAAGACATCGCCACTGCCGCCACGAGCAAGAGCAGGCGTACTCTCAGGGTTGACCCAAAGCACTGGCTTTTCATTTTGGAGAAAAGAAATCATCGTTCTAGCTCCTTTGAGCAGAATCGTAGCATGGCAAAGTTCAACTGCCGCCATCAGAGCATCTAAGCGATCGCCGGCCATAAGGTCAGGAAATAGGCGATCAAACTCACCTCCATGTGGAGTGAAGATTATAGGATTAGATCTGCTGTGCAACTGACGAATAAAATTAGGATCGGCAACGGGTGAAATAGCATTTAGTCCATCGGCATCCAATACGAGGGGAATATCGCTATCGATAGTTTGTTTGACCACAGAGCTAGCATCAAGAGAAAGCCCACAACCACAGACAATTGCTTGGTATTTTTGCAAATCTAGCCCAGCCAGAGAATAAATAGCACCTGAATCAGTCTCAGGACAAGCAATTACCAAAGCATCAGGTACTTGGGCAAGGACTAATAGTTTGAGAGAGGACGGAACCGCGATTGATAGCATTCCCACTCCCGTAGCTTTTGCACCCAAAGCGGCTAGAATCGCCGCCCCAGCATAGCGATGAGATCCGACCACTAATAATAAATGTCCCAGATCGTACTTATGAGCGGCAATTGGGCGAGGAATTGGAAGATATTGTCGTAAACAAATATCAGGATCAACCCGCCAAAGTGGATGGTGACCGCCCAATACTTCCATAATAAATTGGTCAGGAATATCAAAGTCAACTCTTTCTAGAATCCCGATATAGGGAAGAGCCTGCTCAATTAATAGACCACGCTTCCATAGACCCAGACATAAAGTATGGGTAGCGCGAATTGCAGTACCCATGACATCGCCGCGATCGCAATTTAGCCCCGACGGTAAATCGATAGCAACAATAGGAATCTGCCAACTATTAATAAGGTTGAATGAGTTTGCTAAATCACCCACTACATCACGTTCTAGCCCAAAACCAAAAATACCATCGACAAGTAAATCACACTCCTGTAATTCCGTAAGAGAAACAAAATGAATCCCAATCGCCTTAGCATGACAAGCATGTACTCGTGTAAGAGGCTTATGTTTGGACATCATAGAGCAAACTTTGACTTGTCGTCCCTGATGATAAAGCTCACGGGCGACCACCAGAGCATCCCCACCATTATGACCAGAGCCAACCAATATACCTACTTTAGGAAATTTATGGGCAGGATAAAGTTCGGCAAGCCTTTGGACAATTCTTAGCGCCACTTTTTCCATTAAAGCCGCTACAGGCATACCAGATTGAAAGATAAGATTTTCAATCGCTTGCATCTGTGCTATTGTAACAACTACTTGAGAGGAGATAGAACTGATCATATTGTGAATAAGGATATCATCAACTGTTGGTTAAATCAGCTTGATTAAGAAGCAGCCTAGAGAGAATCTAAAACTAGAATACAGCTAAGATGAAGCCAATCGAAAATCTAGCGATTAGCTTGTGAAGTCTAAACTAATATGAATGGAGTATTGACAATCCGAGGAAATGTAAGAACAATACTTTAGATCAGCAAAATAGAAGTAAAGACTTTCTAATCTATAATATCTATAAACAAGCCTAGTGAAGGCAAATAATGAGAAACAATATCCAATCCAAGATTGATGCAGGCTATACCTACGACGAACTACTGAGTGAAGGACTAGCTAGCTTTGATGATATAGCACGCTATGAATCAAGATATTCCCTGTATGACGAAGATGCAGCACCAAAACCGACAAAGGTAAAAGTAGCAGAGCCGAAATTAGCCGAAACTACACCAAATCCACAAGAATCAGAAATCGACTTTGACTTTTAGAGAGAGCAGACTAACTATGAACCGATGCTATGAAATTTAGACAAATTGACCTGAAAACAGGGCAAGAGCTACCAATACCGCCAAAAACTGTCGAGCATACCTACCTCGAACTGAAGATTGGTAGCACCGTAGATCCCAGCAAACTTGCTGTCGGTAAAATGTACGATGGCATCACTGACCGAGACATAGAACGAT
>JBAXTW010000295.1:0-2608 GCA_037129985.1 Pseudanabaena sp. ELA645
CTAAAATCCTACATCTTTTCGCTTCTTTATTATTCATGCAACAAAGCCCATCAAATAAGCAATCGGCAGCAAGTAGTAAATTAGCCAATCCTCCTACATCAAGCTCAGTATCATTGAAATATGTGTTGTGACGCAAAAATTGATCCCGATCGCATTTTTGCTCGGTTAAAAACTCAATTAACATTCCTGCAAACTTTGGATCGATCATTCCGCAAATTAATCGTAATACTTCATTCCAAGTTTCATCTTGCCAATGTTGCCCAAATACATCATCACGCAATTGTTCAAATGAAAGCGACCGTTCTTTTTCAAACCGATGTAAAAGTTCTGCCGCACAGAAATACTCAAGAAAAGTACGATGCACAAAACCGTAAATATCTGCACCGCGATAACACAGGATAAAGTTCCGTTCCCGCAACTGTTGAATTAGTACACTTGCTTTTTCACGCGGTTCTGCGAAACCCTGCTCGAACAGATAGTCTTTGAGTACTCATGTCAATCTACCAGCATCAATCGCGTTTCCTTTCAATCCTTCAGTTCCTGCTTGCATTTCATAGGCAACTAGCCTCAGCATTTCTTGCTTTTCTCGTCGCCCAATCGCATCCATTGGTACTTGTAATCGTTTGTGATCGACATCCCAGTTATGTAGCAACACCCGTGACGATTGATCGTAGAGTTCAGATCGGTCACGGGGTAATTCCTGTCGCCGATTCAAAATTGCCATCATTGTCAGCAGCAAAGGATTATCAGCAAGGTTTGCAATAGCCTTGGAATTCGCAATTGCTTCTTTCAATCTTTCGGCTAATCGAACCTTATCTGTATCTTCTCCTAGAGCTAAGGTATACCAACGATCAATAAACTTATTGATTTCATTAGTTTCTAATGGCTGAATTGTGAAGTGCCGAAACCCCGAATTTTGTAAATGCTCAGGGTTATATCCGATAATACGAGAAGTGACTACAATCTGCGATTTGGGATATTGCTGGGTAAAACGAATGATGTCATCAATAACAGTAGATTGACTAGAGCGGTCAAATACTTCATCTAACCCATCAAACATTATAAGGGTTGGATAATTTTGTAAATGCTCATGTAATTGATGTTGGTCAAAATGCCAATCAACTCCTCTTCCACTGTGTAGAAACTCTAGAAAATTAGCAGCAGGTGCGATTGCATATTCTCGTAATTCCAGCAGCAAAGGTAATGTTTGAATTTTTCCTTCAACCCATTCCAAAGCTAAATATTGCAATAGTGTCGATTTCCCAGAGCCAGGATCGCCTAAAATTACTGCACGATTAGAATCAAAAATTGCTGCAACTGCTTTCTGCAAAGGTTGCTGAAAATATTCACCGCGATAAAGCTCTAATGCGTCAGGGGATAAATCTGTTTCAATTCGTCCTTGATCATGGAGTTGACGCTTCAGATCAGTAGGTAGTTCATGCCGAGAAGGAGGTAATGCCTCTCTCACGGAAGGTTCGATGAACATATTCCATAATTTCATCCGATATTGCTGATCGGTATTGTCAATCGTATGAAGCTTGAGAACACCATAGCTACTTTGAAGACTATTACGATATTTGGTGACATCAAAACCTGGAGAAATATTACCTGTATTGCGAGCTATCCTTTCTAGAAGTTCGGTTTCTAATAGCGATCGCAGTTCAGGTGTCTCTCTGATAATTTTTTGTACTTTTTTAATATATTTACCACCTATCACTTGCCAGTTAAACTCTGGTGGCATCGCTGGAAAGGGTTTATCTCTGAAGCTAGAATTTTTCCAAGTCTCAGCTAATGCAATAGTATCGATAGCAGTACAGTCTCTCTCAAAAGCTTTGCCCAAAACAGGCTTTACTAAGTCGTTTTTAACGAATTGAACTAGCGGACGATCATAGCGATCGCGAATTTCAGCTTCAGGTATTTCCCAGTCTTCCAACTCATTTTGCACCAATACTAGAAATTCTTTCAACGCCTGTGCAACAGCTTTCTTAGTTACTTCTGGTTTGGCAGATGTAATCCCTTCTTTAAGGCAATCTTTAAAAAAGTCTTTCACATAATCTTCAGCAGCAGATTGACCCAACCTTAAAGCTTGCTCAAAGATTGCCTTGCCTAGTTCAGATGCGCCAATAGTAATTAAGAATTCCAACATATTGCAATCTCAGTGGTAAGTGAATATTTTCCTAATATATCATTCACTTGGTATAGATTTTACCAATGTTGCCCTTAACTTACTCAAAAAAACATCGACTACACCAAACTCGTCTCAAGGTGCGATCGCGCTAAACTTAATCTCAACCTTCTGATTGAGAGCGCCAGCAATTTTCTGTAACATTGACAGCGAATGACCATCATAATCAGCATCTTCAAAAAATAGCGATCGCTGATTATTTAGTACCAAGGCGATTATTGGGTTTTGTTTGGGTTTGATGAGAGGTGATTGCGGTTAGATACTGATGATTTAGGCGATCGCACTGTAGATTCAGCGATCGGCGATATAAAATATAAGTACGATAAGAGGATGATCATCATGGCGATCGCAACACCAAACGCACTAATAGATAACCGTATCCGCTACGTCACCAACATCGAAGGCAAAACAATCGATGTAATT
>JBAXTW010000296.1:0-2572 GCA_037129985.1 Pseudanabaena sp. ELA645
GCAGTCCCATTGCGACGACGATCTGCAAGAGCTAATTGCTGATGAGTTAGAAAGCGTCAGTTCTTCTTAATCTATCGGTTTATAATTTTGATAATGTGATCGCCCTAAGCACTATGACTCAAGAACCAGAATCAAAACCAAAACTAACTTGGGAAGAAAAAATCACTGATATCTTACTCAAGGCAATCATGACGGGTGGGATCGGTGTTGGTGGGGTAAATGCTTTTTGGGAATTGTTTATCAAAAGTGATATTCCTAAAGCGATCGCCTCGGCGTTGATTGGTGTGGGTATATCCTATGGGGCAAAGATGCTAATGCCAATCCATAAGGGCAATGAAGAACGCGCCGAAAGATTTGGTAATGCAATCAATGAGGGGATTAATCGTGCTGGTGGTGCGGTTGTGGCAAAAGTGACCTCGGTTGAGGATCGCTATTTTGAGGCACAGGCTGCCGATTGTGAGCTTTGTAGGACTGAGGGTGTCGGGAAAATGGACAGCATTGCCACACCGATGTTAGAAGATGTGTTTGTGCGATTGAGTTTGAATGTGAATATGGGGACGGCGGGATTTCGCAAGGAGCAGAAATTCGCTAAGTTGATGAGATCTGAAAATTTTGATCAAGAACTTAATAAAGAAGACTTAGAGGATCGGTTGACGGTTGATATTTGGAAGCTATTAGCAGAAGCAAAAAAAGATTCGATTTATCGACAAATTGCGATTTTAGCTTGGGGTGGCTTTGGTAAAACGACACTCTTGCGCCATGTTACCTATCGCCTATGTCGCAATAAACAGAATCAGGATGTACCGCGTTTTGTGCCTGTGTTGTTGCTATTACGGAAGTATCGTGATTTACTCACTCAAGAAAATCCTGAAGACTTACCAACTATCATTGAGAAGCATCATCTTCCTAGTCTGAATGCTAATTTGCAAATGCCGACAAATTGGGCGCGGGATCTGCTTAAGAAAGGCAGGATGATGATTTTGTTAGATGGATTTGATGAAGTTCCCAAATTACAACGCCCATTGGTGGCGCGGTGGCTAAATACGCAAATGCGAAACTATCCTAAGTCAGTATTTATTTTGTCATCCCGTCCTAGAGCCTATATTGAGCAAGGCTTTGGCGATGATCGTTTAGATTTGAAATCAGTGTTTCATGTGCAGCCTTTTAAGCTCCAGCAGATTCGTGAATTTGTGGATAAATGGTATTGGTGTCAAGAATTTTATGGCTGTGGCAAAACGGACTCTCCCGCAGTTCGTAATGAAGCCAAGAATGCTGCAAATGAGCTATTAGAGCAAATCACTAATCGTGGGGAACTAACACAATTAGCCAGTAATCCTTTATTGCTGACGATGATTGCGCGGTTTCATCGCCGCTATCCGAGTGCGGAACTGCCTAAACGGAGAGGGGATCTTTATCAGGAAATCTGTAATTTGCAATTGAAGGATCGCCCCAATGCGCGACAGTTGGAGACAATGCTCACGGAGGTTGAGGCGCAAGTGATCTTACAAATGCTGGCGTTGGAAATGATGCAGCAAAAAGAAGAAAGAATAGATCGCGAACTTTTGTTAGAAAGATTAGATGCTTATTTGGCTGCACAGCATGAAACTGTCAATGCAAGCGAGTTTCTTAAACAAGTGGAAGAGATTAGTGAATTGTTAGTTCAGAAAGATGATGAGCTTGAGTTTTCCCATTTAAGTTTTCAAGAGTTTCTAGCGGCGATGGAAATTATTCGCATCAATCAAGAAAGCATTTTATACGAGCATTTTACTGAAGATTGGTGGAAACAGGTGATTTTGTTGTATGTGAGTAAGGTGAAGAAGCCTAGCAATCTCATTAAAACCGCGCTAGATGCAAGGGCGATCGATTTGGCTTTGGCTTGTACTCAGGAAACAAGGAAGCAGATTGATGCAGGAATCAAGTGGAATTTGCAAGCTCTAGAAGAACAACGCCAGTTACAAGCGGTGGAAACTGCGGTTAAAAATTCTCTTTATCAACAATTAGAAACCTATCTCCAAAATCAGCAATGGTATGAGGCGGATCAGGAAACTTGGAAGTTGATGCTTAAGGTGACGAATCGGGAAGAAGAGGGATATTTAGAATTAGATAATATTAGAAATTTTCCTTGCGAAGATTTACTAACTCTAGATCGCCTTTGGGTGGACTACAGCAAGAAACATGGCTATGAGTTTGGCTTTAGTGTGCAGAAGCAAATTTATGTCGAGTGTGGTGGTAAGCTAGATTTTAGCTTTCCCAGTTCTAACACTTGGAATAATTTTTGCGCCCGCACCGCATGGAAAAGCGACGAGGGTAAATGGGTGGACTATCCCGACCAATTTTTTAAGAATAATTTTATGACTGTGAAGGGAAACCTCCCGGCGTGTCCGTGGATGTTGGAGGATGAGTGGTTTTTTAGAGGTCTCTTTTCTCGCATCGAGACTTGTGAAGTGTAAACCATAAGGCTTTTACACTCCTATTAAGATTTGTAAACCGACAATTTCCTACAGCATAATCAGCACTTGCCCTGCAATAAATTGCGGGCTAAAAGCTTAAACCTGTTGAAACAGGTTGGTTT
>JBAXTW010000297.1:0-2488 GCA_037129985.1 Pseudanabaena sp. ELA645
CTATCCTAAAATCCTACATCTTTTCGCTTCTTTATTATTCATGCAACAAAGCCGATTGATTGTATTGACCGCGCTCAAAATAAGCTCTTCCAACATTGCTGAGAAAGATGCTTTCCATCTCTGGATCTTGAAGTTTCCGAGCAATCTCCAAGGATTCTTGTAGATAAATCAATCCCTCTCGTTGATAATTTTGTTGATTTCGGGTCAGTCCCAAATCATATAAAGAATATCCTAAGCTATTTATAGCGTACCCTTCTTGTTGTTGATCGCCTATTTCACGAGCGATTTCTAGTTGCTGCTGAAATAAGGAGATCGCCTCAGCACAATTCTGTTTTATCCGTTGGATCTCCCCTAAACCTAGGATCGCTTGGGCTTCTGCTTGACGATTATTGACTTGACGAGCGAGTTGGAGTTGCTGTTGATGATAATCCCAAGATTTATCAAAATCACTGAGATTATAGAAAGCCCGACCTAATCCATTTAGACATACCAAATCCTGCTCTGGGCTTACCTTTCCCAAAAGATTTTGATATAATTCAATCTGCTCTCGATAATAACCCCAAATTCTCAACTGCTCATGCAACTCTTTTGATATTGGACAAAATGATAAAACCTTACTTGCCTTTTGCAATTCCGAAGCTTCGCAAAGATGATGAAATGCTTGGAGATAGCGATCTACTTTCGTTAGATTTTCTACATCTTCCGTAAATTCATACTCATCGGTCAAAAAATACTCAATTGCAGTATATTGATCAAGTAGATCAAGGGGAACGAGATCGGGATCAATTGCCAATGCTTCATATAATTGTTGTCCTGCGGTCAAATTCATGATGATAAATTCCTATGTAAATAAATTTTTGCGATGTTCTAGCGCCACGCTCCTAATTAAGTTGTGCATTTCCAGAAAGCGGCGATCGCTATCATTAGGTGATGTAGATTCCACTAAATAGCGATCGAATAAATCCTGTAATACTTTCAGTTGCTGCTCCTTGCTATAAACCTGATTTCGCAACCGCTTGATAAATCGCTCCAATTGCAATAACCAACCACTTTCCTGCACGGGACGGCGATAAATTGCTGCGACACAAATCAAAAGATAAGCATCCGCATTTTGCGATTTCAATCGCCTAAAAACCGCATCTAGTCGGCGCTGATAGACTTTTACAAACATATTGCGAGTCAATTTATGCAACTTCCAATTATCATCCGCACCTTCTAATTTAGCGCCAGATTCCGCCTCCGCCAAATCCGCTTCCGCCTTCTCAATCTCTTCCCCCACATTTGCCCAAAAAGCGCGAACATTCCCATCAAAAGCTTCCAAAATCTCACCACTCGATACCCGCAAAGTCAGTGGATGTCCATGATAGATCTTCCCAAATCGCTTAAGGATTGGTAAATCTAATGAATCTGCGTTAACATCTAATCCAGCCTTAGCAAACAGAGCAATTTGTTCATCTTCAGATAAACCGCGCAAAATCTCACTATGATAGTAATTAGGATAACGCGAGGCTAAACTCTCAATTTTAGTGGGTAGATCTTGAGATGTGACAATCAATCTACTTTGAGAAGATTCCATCATCAAAAAATGTTCAAAAAATTTTGTCCAATACTCATCCTCAAAATCACCCCAACCGTCTAAACCCTCAGTTAATAATGTTTCGAGAGAATCTACTAAAATTAAAATTCGGTTCTCGCGCAGTTGATAAACCAATCGTTTTAAAATTGCTGATGGTTGCTTGTCTTCGATCAACAGCCTCTCACCTAGCTCCTCTAACCATCGATTCGCCACGATCGCAAACTCTCTCGGACTATCATCACTATCAAAATTCACCCGCAAAATTTTGGTGAATCGAGTCTGAATCTCATCAGCAACTTTTTCCGCTAGAGCCGTCTTACCGATCCCCGTAATTCCCAGCAATAGCAACAAACGAATCTTTTCACGGACTTTCTTGGTTAGGTCAATAACTAACTTTTTGCGACCCACCCAGCGATTGTCATAAACACTCCAATCGACAATCTTGTCTGGCGCAACCTCAAAAATTTTGTCCCAATCTTCATGCCAGTTAGGAATTTTTAGGACAATACAACAATCCTCAGCAGTGCCGCGCTCTACTCCTTCCCCATTATGAAATTTAGTAAAAGTTTGACGATGAATTTTGTGAGCTTTACAGAATGCAAGGATTGAATCATATTCCTTCAAAGCTTCATCAACTAACTGATGCCCAAATTTCGTTAATCTAAATAACTTAACCATCTCACCCTCACCGCCTTTGTCTCATGAAGATGATAGTTGATGAATAGCGATCGCGCAAACAATGTCCCTGAAAATTTTTCACAAAGGTGCTGCTTTTTTCTGGTAATTGCTTATGATCGGGAGAACTAATTGGCGCTGTGGTCACAGGCGGAGATACAGTAGTTTTAGCTAGTGCTTCCGTGACTTGCATAGTAACTCCCTAGAGATACGTTAGAGTGATTTTAACATGAGATG
>JBAXTW010000298.1:0-2479 GCA_037129985.1 Pseudanabaena sp. ELA645
GCCCTAAATCCATCCCTATTTAACCTACTCTAAAACTTTTCAAACACTCTCTTAGTTTCTACTAGTCATTACATTTTGCTACGAATTGCAATTCTTTAAGTTGAAGAATTGGCGATCGCATTTTGGTGATTGAATAGTGGGGTGATCGCTTTGCTTTAATTTTTGATGAATAGGCGATCGCTGTTTGGTGATTTGAGTGATGGGGCGATCGCATATTCTGTGAGCAGAAGCATACAGCTATAATTTCTGTAGTCAATCATCTCGACAAGAGGCAACTTATGATAAATCGGCAACCTCGCTATAGCAAAGAAGAATTTGCCCAAAGAGGAAATCATCTTTATGAGACTCAAATACGCCCCTTAGTTGAAACAGGCAATTACGGGAAAGTTGTGGCGATCGATATTGAAACAGGATCTTTTGAAATGGCTAAAACAGCGATCGTGGCAACAGATAAACTATACAGCCGATACCCTGATGCTCAACCTTGGGTGATTCGGATTGGACATCGTACACTATACCGCTTTGGTTCGAGAAGCCTAAAGAAATCTGTATGATGCAAGGTTTTGTAAATCAGAATTGTGAAGCTATCATTCGCATAGCGATCGGTAATGCTGACGCTCCGAGGCAAATGGTTATGATTGAAGCAGTCATTGACACAGGCTTTACTGGGTTTGTATCCCTGCCATCTTCGGTAATCGAATCTCTCAGATTACCTTGGATTTTTCGTGATGGCGGCACATTGGGCGATGGCAGTGAAGTTACCTTCGATATGTACCACGCAAATGTTATTTGGGATGGTCAACTTCAAGTTGTGGATGTTGCCTCTTCAGAAGCAGATCCACTTGTCGGAATGAGTCTGCTATATGGTTTTAAGTTGGAAGTCGCAACGATTGAAGGTGGATTAGTCACCATAACCGCACTATAGCAAGGAAAGATTTTACTAACGTGGCGATCGCCTTATTTTAATTTTTGGTGAATAGGCGATCGCTGTTTGGTGGTTTGATTTAGGGGGCGATCGCTGTTTGGTGATTTGAATGAAGGGGCGATCGCCGAGATTAAGTTTCTAAAGCTATAATTTAGTTTAGAAACTTTGTGCTAGAAGAGGCATTCTATGTCAATAGTTATTACCCTTAATCCTAAATTAGAAGCATTGCTCCATAACAGAGCCGCAAAACAAGGTCAAGATATTAATTTTATTGCATCCGAATTATTAGCGAGTATCTTGAACTGGGAAGAAAAAGACTCAGAAGAAGCTATTAAGGGCATTCAATCAGGACTAAATGATTTTGAGTCAGGTCGATTTCGGTCTTTTCAAGATTTTGCTGAAGAAAAACGCCATAAGTATAATCTGCCAGCCAATTCATGAACTACCGCATCGAAATCTCAAGTATTGCTGAAGCTGAAGCAGATAGTGCGTTTTTACAGTTGTCTCAAATCTCTTCTTCCGTAAAAGCAAGCCAGTGGTATGCAGGTTTGTTAGAGGCGATCGCATCTTTATCTCAAATGCCTAAGCGTTGTCCATTAGCACGAGAGAACAACCATTTTAGCCAAGAACTGCGTCAATTACTCTATGGTCGGGGACGTAACTCATACCGAGTGATTTTCACTATTTTGGAAGGACAAGATATTTCAACAGTTCGCATTCTTCATATTCGCCATGCATACCAGCAAACGATTGGTGAAGAACCAGAATCAGAAGGAACTTAGGCGATCGCTGTTTGGTGATTTGAATGATGGGGCGATCGCATTGTTTTGATTTTTGAGAATAGGCGATCGCTGTTTGGTGATTTTGATGAAGTGGCGATCGCTGTACTTCAAACCTCCACACCGACAGGAAAATTATCTTCAAAAACTTGAGCGATCGTATAAGGACATTCTTTGGATAAATCCTTGTAATCAAATGGGGTTTCTCGCACTACCAGATCCAAAGCCGACTCATAACCATCTGTCATTGCTTCATCTAAATAAGACTTCAAGCTAGGATTTTTTCTAATTAATTTTTTGATTTCGCGGCGTTGTTCCCTAATTGTTGATCGCCAACTCTTACCACGCAAATTCGGCTGCAAATCCCACTTGAGCAAATGTCCTAGCAAAACTGCCAAACGATTTTCCAACTCAGATCTTTTCTGATTACCCAAAGATTCAATCTCTTCTGCTAAGTTCTCTAAATCCAGACCATCTAATTTACCTAATCGCAACCTTTCAACCTGCTCAACTGTCCAATTATAAAAATCTGACTCATAAAGTAATGTTAATGTCATGATATTCACCGTATTAATTTAGGCTATGACTTGATATTAATCTTTTTCTTATTGTATATCTGAATTATTTGTTTGAGGCGATCGCCTTGCTTTAATTTTTGATGAATAGGAGATCGCTGTTTGGTGATTTGAATGAGGGGGCGATCGCATAATCTGGAAATATATAAGCTAATCGGCATTTAAGTTGCAAGAACCAGTAATATAGAATAACAGACTTA
>JBAXTW010000299.1:0-2470 GCA_037129985.1 Pseudanabaena sp. ELA645
TTAAGCGCAGAGTGATGTTTTCTAAGGTGTAGTCACTGCCTGTGGGTAGGGTAAATCCAACAGCTTTCTGTGCCGAAGAACCAATACTAGTCCCGTTTGAATCATTTGTTGATGAATAGTTGCCAATCAAGCTGATCGCATCGGCGGGGTTAGAAATAGCGAGAATACCAACGAAAAGAGTCGTTACCCCCCCCCATTTTTCGCAAATTATTTAGCTTTGTATTATTCATAGTTTCTCCGTGAGGTTAGATGTTTTCACTACTGTTAGGGGCTTAACAATAGAAAAGATATCAGATTACCGAACAAAATAATGTGCGTTTTATAACCATGACAAAATGTAGGGCTAATATTGCTGCGCTCTGTATTAATCAGGCAAATAGCTTTTGTCCAAAACCCGATTTCTTCGATGAGATTCTCTCTGTCCAACTCAGACAATCTATTTTCTGATAGCAACTTCACCGCCTGTTCAATCCATAAACAAAAATCTTGTTCGTAAAGATCGTGGTGGGATATTACTTGTTGAGTTTGGGCTTGACTTTTGCTAGAGGCGATCGCCATATCTTTAACACCGTTCGTTCTTAAACCTAGTTATTTACAGCATTACCCTAATTTCTATTCAGGAAAATAGCCTTCATCTAAAGAGCGATCGGTAGTAAACGGAGAATCTAGTGGAAAAGTATTAATTGGCAAACCTGTTTCGATAGCTGCGAGTTGTCTTGCATCTAGATAGACATCAGCAAACTCTTCTAAGAAATGTCTTTTCAGGCTAGGGCTATTTTTAAAAGCTTTGCGGATTCTTTGACGATGTTCGACTATGGTATAGCGCCAACTATTAGTTCTTTTGTCGGGTTGGTATTTATATTTGAGCAAGTGTATGAGAATGATTTTGAGATTACTTTCTAGTGCTTGTCTTTGGCTATTACTCATGTCTGCAATTTCTTCAAGCAAATTCTCTAAATCCAAATCCCTAAGATTTCCCTCACGCAGTAGCAATAAAGCTCTCTCGACCCACAGACAGAAATCTTGTTCATAGAGATCGCGATGGGATATTACCTGTTGAGTTCTGTTTTGAGTTTGGTCAGTAGCGATGGTCATATCGGCTCGCCCTTTTCGTGTTATGAGTAGGAAAGGTTAAGATCCCCGACTTTTTTTGTGAATTTGCAAATTGTCTTTGCTTGCCCAGAAAAAGTCGGGGATCTGGGGTTTTACAGGCTTCTTTAATCCAAATCCGCGAAATCCTTCAATCCGTCTAATCCATGATTCTCACCTCATCTTAATCCTTGGTTGATTTCTTCTTCTTGAGGTGCTTCCGCAATAGCCAACCGCCACCCAAAAACGCGACACCAAAACTAGGGTCAAAGTCAAAGGGAACCGCCGTGGCAGCCTCAGTCACCTGAATGTCGAAAGAATTAAAAAATGAACTATTAGAATAATCTGTTCCATTGTTGCCACTACTCTGATAGCCGTTACTAGTGATACCGCTGATGCCTGTAGGTGTAATACTTGGGTTGCTGACCCGCCAAGAATAACTACCTACTGTTGCTGTTGTTCTATCTACCAATAGCCAGTAGCGAGTATCTGCCAAAAAGGTAAAGGTCGAAGTGGGAGTGAAGGTAAAGTTATTAACCGTATCACTACTGGAGATAGGGTTAAGAAACTCCAACGAGGATTGAAGAACTGCACTGTTGGGATTAGTGCTAGTCTTATTTATATCTTGATAGATTTGCAACAGGGCTACATCGCCACCATCAGTGTTGTAGTTGTTTAAGCGCAGAGTGATGTTTTCTAAGGTGTAGTCACTGCCTGTGGGTAGGGTAAAACCAACAGCAATCTGGTCAGGGCGAATATTGGCAAACCCACCATCATTTGTAGATGAATAGTTACCAATTAAGCTTATCGCATCGGCGGGGTTAGAAATAGCGATGATACCAACGAAGAGAGTCGTTACCCCCCCATTTTTCGTAAATTATTTAGCTTTGTGTCATTCATAGTTTCTCCGTAAGATTAGATATTTTCACCACTGTTAGGGGCTTGACAATACGCAATATATATACCATTTCTAGATGTTTATTTGTGTTAGGATCGCTACGTCTTTTACCCAGAGGGTAACGTATGACTCAAACAACATATTCACCTTTAAAATCTAAGCTATATGAAACAGATTATTATCTGTGGATAGAAAACACAATTAAACAACTACAAAACAAAGATTTTAACAATTTAGACCTGTCCCATTTAGTAGAAGAAATTGAAGCATTGGGAATCGAACAAAAACGCAAGGTAGAAAGTTATCTGAAGCAGTTATTAATCCATTTACTACTTTGCCATTATTGGGAAACTGAAAAAGCAGCTTGTCAAAGAGGCTGGCATAGTGAAATTGGCAATTTCCGAGACGAGTTAGAATTTTCCTTTCGGTCTAAGAGGCTGTTTGAAAAGGTGGGTATACCTAGGAAAAAGCGTGAAGGGGGAA
>JBAXTW010000003.1:0-93390 GCA_037129985.1 Pseudanabaena sp. ELA645
ATCTCTATTCATTTCTGTCTCCTTTTTGTTTCTTTTGCTTAATTATTTTAGCATTACATTATGAGCGGAATGTGGGGTTAAACGTCCTTGCTCAGTTTTATCAAAATCTTTGTCAAAACTCACAATAGTAGCTTTTTCAAGTTCGGCAGCAACATATTGGTAAGCATCATCAAAATCCATCCCAAAGCGATCCATTATTTCTACTACTCTCTTCATTTTGTTGGCAGGAATGCTGACTAGTAGAACATCAGAATCAATCAAAACGTCATCTACAAATCTGACAAAAGTATCTCTTTGCTTCAACCGATTACAGATTACCCCGATAGAGTGTAAAGTAAAATCGGTCATGCACATATCAGACGGCGAGAGATTATCAAGCAACTCAGCAACAACTTCTGCCTGTCTTTGTCCTAATAAGCGTTCCAGCCAAATATTTGTATCCAGAAGAAACACTAGAGATTTCTCCATTCAACCGCAAGATGCTGTAACTCAATTGATGTGTAATCAGTTTTAAGCATCCCTGCCCAGTCTTGACGGAGTTTACGGCTTACGGGTTTATGAGATTTACTCAATAGCGACTCTACAAAAGATTGTACTTCAATCTTTAATTGGGGTGATAATTCTCTCACCAGTTCTTCTAGTGGTTTTGCTGATGTAATCATGGACTCTACCAATTTGAATTTTTGTAGTAGTTAACAAATGCTCACGCCAGCAGTCTAGCACAATACAATTACGGCTTTACCAATCACTTGATAGACTTCACTTTCCTTCGAGATTCCAAAATTGCTCTTACCGCAAGTGTTGCGCCTAAGATATTTCCCGCAAGTGCATATTTCAAATCATTTGCCAAAGAATCTGATTCCGATTCTCCTGTTGGGAGAATCACTGTTTATGGGTTTTAGTCTCCATGCTTCTTAATAGATGATGCAACCACAAAATATTGATAAGTACGCTGCGTATGCTTCCACCGAAGGTCTAAAAATCGCCAACAAGATACAACTGCAAAGAAAATATATGTAAAAACAACAGTAACCACTTGATTCCCAACAAACATTATTGCAGATAGAAAGAGGATAATTGTTAGACTTCTGAAGAATTTAGACTCAGCCTCGATATTTTCAAGCTTTACGTCCATGCTTTTATCAATTGCAGTAATATAATTTCTCGCGTAAGGAAACGTCCCTTTGGTGTCTTTTAGTGTTTCGTACTTATCTAATATCTCGTACCTAGCTTGTTTTGCTGCATCCTTCAAAGAACTGCTTTGTTTAGTTTTATGCTCCTCGTACCACCGATCATAAATATTGTCGAGAGGTGAGGCTATCAACTGCGCGAAATGCCCTACAAAGTAGCTAGATACGAAAAATGCTATCCAAGCTTCTGGCGAACTAGATACAACACTAATCTTCGGGAAAACCCATTGATTGAGTCCACTGGTAATAATTGAATGATTAAGAATAGCCCCTGGGAGAGCTATTGAGAAGAGATTATAGAAACTTAGAAATAAATCTTGCGGTTTATAGTCCATTTCAAGGTCTTGAATTTTTTTGAATTTAAGGCTTTTTGCTTGATGCCGAAAAAAACTCCAGACTAACTATGTATTAGACGGAAAAGTTCTGTCTAATATGACTATAAGCGATATAGTCTGAAAGTCAAGTTTCTGGCTATATCCCTATATACCTTATACGGGATGTTATACAGAAAAATTTTGGTTATTTGCTCTATAGGGTGCGTTACACAGAAAAATTCTGCCTAATTACCTAAATGGCGTGTTAGCCCGACAATATCACATATTATTTAGGCTAGTTAATTCATGATTTCATTATGAACATTGAGCCACCACTTCGGTAATCGCACTGTTGCAACTCAATGTTGCGTTTAGTTTTAATTGAGTCTTAACCCAAGAATTATATTTTTACCAAACTTCCATCCCTAGAGGTTTACCCCAATCGAGTTCTTTAACCTCATAGTTAGCAGGTAGTTTAGCAACTAAATCCTCAATTTTGTACTTACCTCGAATTTTATTAGTATCTTGACTATTTGGACATTTTTTAGGTTTGTTAATCATGATTTTAATTCTAACCTTATAAACCTAAACTTTTAGCATAGGCACAATCAGCATTTGCCCCATCACCGTCCCCAAGCTTTGCTTTGGCTAACCCCCGATTGAAATAGGCAGGTGCAGCATCAGGAGCAAGCTCAATTACCTTGGTATAGTCAGCGATCGCACCCTGATAGTCTCGAATTTCTGAGCGATCGTAAGCACGGTTGTAATATGCCTCAGCATAATTTGGATCAAGTTCTATTGCGGCTGTGTAATCAGCGATCGCCCCAGCAAGATCGTCGTTTTCAGCACGTTCCATACCACGCTCGTTATAGGCGATCGGCGAGTCTAATTTATCCGTCATGGCTTTTGCAGGTATTTGCAAGTTTTGACTATGTTTTTTTAAGAATAGCAGGATCGGAAATCCAATTAGTCTTTCAGTAAAAGAATTTAAGGCGATCGCCTATGGCAAAATGTGAAAGTAGCGATCGGGATATTGGTAAAGGTAAATTGATGAATGAGATCATGTTTATTATCGAAGATGCAGATGAAGGCGGATATATAGCCCGTGCTTTAGGAGCATCTATTTTTACAGAAGCAGACTCTTTGGATGAACTCTATGAACTAATCCGCGATGCAGTACGCTGCCATTTTGATGAAGCGATTTTGCCAAGAATAATTCGTTTGCACTTTATTCGTGAAGAAGTTATTGCCGTATGAGAATACCTCGCGATATTTCAGGCGCAGATTTAGTGAAATTGCTGCAAAAATTTGGTTATGAAAATACTCGCCAAACTGGTAGCCATATGCGTTTAACGACTCAACAAAATGGCGAACATAACGTTACGATTCCCTATCACAATCCTTTACGAGTTGGCACATTATCAGCAATCTTGTCAGATATCGCTAGCCATTTTGGTTTGAGCAAAGATGAGCTAATAAGGCAATTATTTTGAGCATTAAGCGATCGGGCTATTATTCAGACAAAGCTAAGGGGATTGGTATAAAATAGACTGGCAAAGATACGGGTAATTTGTGCCACTGGATATTAATCGCTTACAGCAAGCCTTGAGTATTGAGGCAGAAAAGGGCTTTTCCAATTTACAGGGAAAACAATTTTTGTTTGCGGATTTTTTAACGGTGAGCTTACGCGAGGAGTTACCTGAAGACTGGGAAATGAGCGATCGCCTCCAAGCCAACACCCTCGCCAATCAATATGCTCAGTATAACGATCTGCCAATGGCGCGAAGACAACATCTAGTTGCCGAGACACGCCGACTGCTCTACGAAGTGCGCCGTCGTGAAATTGCCGAAACTAATGCTGCGCCTAAACCAAAGAAACCCAAAACTGAAGCGATCGCCGCCACAGAACCGAAAGCTACTAAAAAAATAACGCCTGATACAGTACTAGCGCAGGTTGAAGGTGTTGGAGCGTTCATGGCGCAAAGATTTCTACGATTGGAATTGCAGACCGTGCGCGATGTTCTCAACTACTATCCCCGCGATCACATTGACTATGCCCGTCAAATTCCCATTCGCGATCTCAAGGATGGCGATACCGTTACTGTGATTGGCACGATCAAAAAGTTTGGATGTTTTACCAGTCCCAAAAATCCCAATCTCACAATTGTAGAAATTATTCTCCGAGATCATACGGGACAGATTAAACTCAGTCGCTTCTGGACGGGTAAACGCTATTCCAATCATGGCTGGCAAGAATCCCAGAAAAAGCTTTATCCTCAAGGTTGCACGGTGGCTGCTTCGGGAGTCGTCAAACAGAGTAAGTATGGTTTAACTTTAGAGAATTACGAAGTAGAAGTTCTTGAACATACGCAAGATACGATTCAATCGAAAACCGTTGGGCGAGTCGTGCCAGTTTATCCACTCACAGAAGGGATTACCCCCGAAGCAATTCGCCGCCTTGTCACCCAATGTTTACCCGCAGTTTCCCAAATTGTCGATCCCATGCCCGATCGCTTTTTGCGTGATTATCAAATGATGCCTTTACCAGAGGCGATCGCTCAAGCCCATTATCCCGATACCAGCGAAACCCTAGAGCAAGCCGTAATTCGTCTCACCTTTGATAAATATTTCTATCGCCGCCTAGTTTCTCTCTATCGTCGTCAGCAGCAAAAAGCAATTCAGTTTGTACCGCAAAGTCAAGCGATCGCCCAACTTGAGAAACTCCTTCCCTTTGAATTAACCAATGCTCAAAAGCGAGTCGTTGCCGAAATTCGTGCCGATTTGCAAGGTCAAACACCAATGAATCGATTGGTACAGGGTGATGTTGGCTCAGGTAAAACGATTGTGGCGGTGTATGCACTTTTGACAGCGATCGAGGCGGGTTATCAAACGGCGTTGATGGCTCCAACCGAAGTTCTCACTGAGCAGCATTATCGCAAAATTGTCGAATGGTTTATGCAGCTAAATTTGCCTGTCGAAATTTTAACGGGTTCCACGAAGAACGCCAAGCGCCGCGAAACTTTGCGGCAACTGGAAACAGGTGAACTGCCCTTAGTAATTGGAACCCATGCCTTGATTCAAGATGGAGTCAATTTCGCAAAATTAGGCTTAGCGGTAATCGATGAACAACATCGTTTTGGGCGTGATCAGCGATCGCGATTATTACAAAAAGGCAATGATCCCCATGTGCTAATCATGACCGCCACACCCATTCCCCGCACTTTATATTTAACTAATTCCGAAATCGAAGTTAGCATCATTGACGAGCTTCCCCCAGGACGTAAACCGATTCAAACTGTTTTGCTGAAACCTTCTCAACGCAAGGATGCTTACGAGTTAATTCGCCGTGAAATCGTACAGGAGCGACAGGTTTATATTGTCTTTCCCTTGGTAGAAGAATCAGAGAAAATGGAAGATATTAAAGCGGCGACTCAAGAACGTGAACATTTGCAGAATGTTGTTTTCCCGCACTTTCAAATTGGTTTGCTGCATGGTCAAATGTCTTCGGCAGAAAAAGATGAAGCGATCAATACTTTCCGTAGAGGCGAAACTCAGATTCTTGTCGCCACAACTGTAATCGAAGTTGGTGTGGATATTCCCAATGCATCGGTAATGCTAATCGAACATGCCGATCGCTTTGGTTTAGCTCAACTTCACCAATTACGCGGTCGAGTCGGGCGTGGCGCTGCTCAGTCCTATTGTTTATTATTAAGTGGTTCTAAATCTCAAACTTCCCAAGAGCGCTTACAGGTTCTCGAACAGTCGCAGGATGGATTTTTTATTGCGGAGCGCGATTTTCAAATGCGCGGTAAAGGTAAGGATGAGGGGACTGAACAATCAGGACATGCAGGTTTCTCGATTGAGGATCGTTTATCCGATGAGGCGGCGCGTCAAGAGATTTTCCAAATAGCCCGCCAAGCGGCGGAACGGATTATCAAAAAAGATGCTACGTTAGAAACTTTTCCACTGTTAAAAGCGGAGTTTGAGCTTCATTATCAACGTTTGCAAGGAGGTGCGATTTTTACCTAACACCTAACTAACTTTACGTGGAAGTTCCTTCGATTCATGGCAAGCCCCGCTTTTCTAAAATCGGCAATTCTCGTCTCCGTAAAGCTCTTTATAGGCAAGCGATTGTGGCTCGCCGTTATAACCCCTTTATTCGCGCTTTTTGCGATCGCCTTTTGGCTAAAATGTCGATGGTTGGTGCGGCTATGCACAAACTTTTACGACAAGTTTTTGGGGTTCTTAAATCTCAAAAGCCTTTTGACCCTAATTTTCTGCCTCTTACCTCTTGACTCTCAAGACAGTATCTACCTTAGAAAATTCCACTTAGCATCAGATAAACACCTCAAAATCATGTCAGAAAAATCCTTGTACGATCGCGACTTTACCGCATGGGTAAAACTCACCACACAGCAACTCAAAGACAAAAACTTTGAGAATCTCGACCTTGAAAACTTAATTGATGAAGTAGAAAGTTTAATTTATGAGCAGAAAAAATGGATTAGAGAATCCCTAATCAAAATTTTGACCTACGCGATGAAACGCTTGTATTTAGACATTCCCGAACGCTTTCATGACTGGGAGCTATATATCTTGCGGGGACAGCAACAATTAGAATCCGACGTGAGCGACAACGCCAGCATTCTCGAATATTGGGATGAGCTTTTTGATAACGCTTGGAAAATCGTGCTAATCAGACTTGAGTACGACTTCAAAACCGATGAAGAATTTGACAGACATCCATATCCCAAAACATGGCAATTATCAAGGGATTTTGAGTTTTTAGTTACCGATGATTTCTATAAGAAATAGGTGGGTAAAAGAAACGTTAAGATATATAGCAATCCTACATGAGTTGTGAGAGGCTTCGACTTCTCTCAGCCAGCGTATATCGTTAGCTGAGAGAAGTCGAAGCCCCATTTTTCTCATAAATGATTTAGGACTGCTATAAATTTCAGCAACATACAAAAAAGGTGTCGAATACTTGCTATTTTGAGTTTTCTTATGCCTAGCTCCTTAGAAGTCTACTTAGAACCCTAAATGAACATTCAACCACGTCCAATTCCCATCGAACCACAAGCAGGACAAGAATCAGTCTGGAACTATCCACGTCCTGCTATATGGGAATATACATCAAAAAACTTGCGCGTGATTTGCCAAGATATTATTCTCGCTGAAACCATAAAAGGAATTAGGGTCTTAGAAACCAGTCATCCGCCGATGTATTACATTCCACCCGAAGATATTCAACTGGAATATCTCGTTGAAAATCCGCGTAAAACTTGGTGTGAATGGAAAGGTTGGTGTCGATATTTTGATTTGAAAATCGGCGATCGCTATATCCCTAATGCTATGTGGAGCTATCCCGATCCAACGCCTAACTTTGCAGCGATCGCTAATTACGGTAGCTTCTATGCGAATTTAATGGATGCTTGTTATGTTGATGAGCAGCAAGTGAAATCGCAAGCAGGCGACTTTTATGGCGGCTGGATTACGTCAGATATTGTCGGACCATTCAAGGGTGAATCAGGTACTAAGTGGTGGTAATCAATAGGAATAAAGCGCCGTTTGTTATGGATTAATCGATTCAATTCTTGCGGATAGTCCCTGTTGCTCAAGACGTGACACTTGCGACTCCGCAATACGCCGATCGCTATAGGCTCCAATCTGTACCACCAACACACCATTTAGTCGGGACGCAAAGGAACTTGGCACAAGCTGACGAACTTGAGCCACAGAGTTTGGTGATGAAACAGGAACCACCACCCGATATCGTGGAGGCGTTTGCGGAGTCATGCTAGCATTTGAGAGGGGAGCGATTTGGATTCGCTGATTGACGGGTTCGCCACTAGGCGGAAATGCTCTTACTGGACGTAAATTGGCGGTAATTTCGGGATTGGCAGGTATGGGTGAGTCAATCCGCTTTGGCGTAATTCTAATGATTACTGAGTTAACAGATTCGTACCAAAAAGAGTTATTACTCTGATTGCTTGTGTTAGTTTGATTGGGAACAGGATTCAGATTTTGACTAGCAACCAATTGTTCCTGAAGTTGTTGATTTATATTCGCAAAGCGATTAGTTGGCGAAGGACTGGCGATAAGCCCATTAATAATTGAATTGTTTGGCGATCGCACATTTAGTAATTGCAAATTGCCCTTGACTCGTTTGATGTCCAATTGATTACCAATCACCGCGATCGCATTAGAACTAACATTTTGCAGATCAAGAGTTCCATTCCCCGCAAAAGTGTTATTGCCATCATCGTTTGCCTTACCTAAATCTGGATTCGCGTTATCGGAGACCGTTAAACCATAACTGCGATTATTGACGACCATATTTCCGCGCAAAATTGGCTTAGCATTAGCTTGAATAAGAACTCCGTTTTGATTCTGGGTAAAGGTATTTTCGGTAATTTGTGGAGCCGCTTCTTGACGAATACTCATGCCAAAGGTCGTTTGCTGAAAGAGATTACCACGAATTTCAGGACTAGCCGCGCCTTCGATCGCTAAGCCACTTGTGCCATTGCGAAAAAATTGATTTGCCGAGACAATCGCCGTTGATTTGCCTGTGATTAATGCTCCATCCTGTTGATTATCCAAAAAAGTATTATTGACGATCGCAGGACTGGCATTCTCAACCCATAATCCATAACCTCTAGAGTTGGGATTAGTTACGCTCACACCGCGCAGTTCACTACGATTAGCAAGGGCGATCGCCACATTTTGGGTAAATCTTGATATCGATGATAAAGTTCCCCCACCGACAATAGTAATTCCTTTCCCCTTATCCGCTTCATTGCCTCGCAATGTCAAATTTGGACGTAACCTGATTGGAAACTGCTCGCCTGTATTATTGCTATAAAGACCATTGGCTAGTTGAATAATTGTGATTGTTTCAGGTTTAGCACGACTAATCGCATAGCTAATAGTTTTAAATGGGGCAGTATTCGTACCTTGATCGGGGCGATCGCTACCTGTTTGGGGATTTACATAAATGATATTTTGAGGTTCTGTGGTTTGGGGAGAGGTTTGAGCGATCGCTGGTATGGCTGCGGTTATATAGGGATAAGCGAGCGGAATCAAATAAATCAAACCCTGAAATCTTTTGGAGATACCCATTATTTAGATGCTCATTTTCAAAACCATACTTCAGCATCATAAGCTACCTTAAGTTTATAACTATTGCAAGACAAATAAAATTTCCTACATCTTCGCCAACATGAGATAATGTTGAGATTACTTTTTCAAGACAAGTTATAATTGTAAATATTTTTAGACGTAAAGTCGAGTTATCAATCATTTATCTTTAAGGTAGAATTGCTATGACTGAGAAAAAACAAATTCGTTTAAGTCATTTAAAAATTAGTAATTACAAAAAGATTGATTCTTTAAAGATTGATTTCGTTCCTCCCCTAATGCATGGAGATCCAGATATTTTGGTTTTGGGCAGTAAAAATGGTGGTGGAAAAACTTCCGTTCTTGAATGTTGCGCCTTGTCAATTTTGTCGGGAATATTTCAATCTAATTTCAGGAGAAGATTTAGAACAGATGACGTACCATTAGAGATTCCTAATTTATTAGTGAAAGCGGGACAAGAAGCAGCAAATATTGAGGCGAAATTGGAAGGTCACAATAAACAATACATAGTTTCTCTAGCAATTGACCATCGAATAGGATTTTCAACATTATCTGTAAACGATAGTAATGGTGATGATACCTCATTTGAATTCAACCGAAAAGATTATCCTGACACACTTGATTATCCTTTAAATAGTATATTTTCTTTTTCAAGTGAGCCTTTAATTATTCCTCCATTATTACATTTTAACAGCTATCGAAAAGTTCAAGAATCAAACCCTGAACTGGGGATGATGGCGGATGATTATCCTAGAAGTTATGATATGCGAAGAAGATCGGGCATAAGAAATATTGTTAGTCCAGTAAGTTCATTTAAGTTGGAAATTTTACGTTCGTTAATGGGACAAGCATCTTTGTTTGAGGATACTGATAAAGAGCAATCCCAAAATATACTATCTCAATTAAATTCTTTAATTCAACGGTATTGTGGTGGTCAAATTGAGCATTTACGTCCCTTGCCAGACAATAAAATTGATATCCGTATAAAACCTATTAATGGTACAGAATCATTCTCTTTTGATGGTTTGAGTTCAGGACAAAAAGAGATGATTTCGACACTTTTCCTGATTTGGAAAAACACTAAAGAACAACCTAGTATCGTCTTAATTGATGAGCCAGAATTACATTTAAATGCTGAATGGCATGGTGATTTTGTTAGACAACTTCATCAATTAGCCCCCCATAATCAATATATTCTAGCGACTCATTCTGAACAAATGTTTCGTTCTGTAGATGAACGTCATCGTGCTGTTCTAATCCCAGATTGAGGATGGCGAAATTTTTACAGTGAGGATATGATTTATGAGACTAGAAAGCGATGTCAATGCAACGCGAGTCAATCAAGATGCACAACACAAAGTATTCGTAGAAGGTAAAGATAATCAAGAAATCGATCCAATCGTTATTAAGGAACTATTAGACAATAACAATTTAACGGCAGTTGATGTTAGTACAATGGGCGGCTGTGACAATGTTCGCAGTGCAGCACAAGCATTGATCAAAGAATATCCATCCCATTATTTCTTGATTGATCGGGACGACCAAGATCAACAAACTGTCGATAAATCGTGGCAAAGTTTTCCAAATCCAGATGATTACAACATGCTCATTTGGCATAAAAGAGAATTAGAAAACTACTTTATCGATCCTGATTATATTAAAAAATCTCCACGCCTAAAACCTCAAATTAATATTGAGGAACGTATCCTTGATGAATGCAATCTCAGGATATTTCTTGATGCAGCAAATCTGACACTGTACTCAATTAAGAGAGAACTAGGAAAAACTTTCCCTATTCGACATTTTAAGAATCCAGATGAATTTAGAGATCAAAATGCAGGGACACTTAAATTAAATGGGATTGCGGCGGCTATGGATGACAGAAAAATATCAGTTATTACTGTTTTAGAAAAAGACGCAGTTAATCAGCGATATATCGAGTTTATTCAAGAATTAAGCGGTGGGATAATACCTCTCCAATATGGGGCGGGATCTTGGCTTGAACGGATGTCTGGCAAGGAAATCTTTAAGGCGATCGCTAATCAGTGTTTTGAAGTTAAAGGCGCACAAGGTCAGCTTGTTACAGGAAAAGAAAAAAATAAGATTATTGCTAAAGAATTAACGAGATTGCCCCTTGATCAACAACCTAATGATTTTCAGAGACTGGTTAGTTTATTGCAGAACAAAGTCGGTGGATTTTAAATATAGTCATTTTGGTGTTAAAGATTCTTAGTCTTTGCTTGCAAAGCGCTGTAAGATCTAACCATTCAAGCCTTTTGCCGCTAGCACTTTGGGTAATATTTGAAGCCATGAAAGAAAAACTCACTAGCAGTCAAGAGCGAGTGCTAGAACTTCTCCACGATCACGATCGCGCCCACGATCATGCTATCTCAGCGCAGACTATTCATGCTGAGTTACGCAATAGCGAAAAAAGTGTGGGGCTTGCCACAGTCTATCGATCGCTAGAAACCTTAAAGTTACAAGGCTTAATCAAGGCGCTCACCTTGCCCAATGGCGAAACCGTTTATAGCGTAATGCCTGCCGATAAACACCATCTCAACTGTCTTAATTGTGGCAAGTCTTTCCCGATTGATTGCTGTCCTATCCACGATCTCGGTAGTCAACTTGCTAAAACCCACAGTTTTCAAATTTATTATCACACCCTCGAATTTTTCGGACTTTGTAGCCAATGTCAACAGGAAGCCGCGTAACTATGCCTACCGTACTTGTACCTCTATTTGAAGATTTTGAAGAAATCGAAGCGATTACGATTATTGACGTGTTGCGCCGCGCTGATATTCAGGTAACTACCGCAGGTTTAACCACCCAAATGGTCATGGGCGCTCATGCGATTGCCGTGATTGCCGATCACCTTCTTGATGAAATAGATACCAGTGCGTTTGATGCGATCGTTCTTGCTGGCGGTGCGGGGACTTTTCGACTGAGAGAAGATCCGCGAATTTCCCAAATATTAATTGCTCAAGCGGCGGAAAATAAGCTCATTGGGGCAATTTGTGCTGCGCCCACGGTTCTCTCGGCAGCAGGGTTACTCAAAAATAAACGGGCGACATCTTTCCCATCGGTACAATCTCAGTTAGAGGTTGGTGAATATTTGACAATTCCCGTTGTGGTTGATGGCAATGTGGTCACGAGTCGCGGCGCAGGAACGGCTATGGCTTTCGCGTTGAAACTTGTAGAAATTTTATGTGGTAAGGCAATTTCGAGCAAATTAGCTACAGATATGATTGTCGATTAAATGGTTTGCGTTTAGGAATGAAAAATAAATAACCTATGAAAGTAGGGGCGGGTTTAGTCGATAATTTGACCATACACCAAGAGGTTATTAGTAAAACCCGCCCCTACAGCAAATGATCATTTGATTAAATTGCCAATCCTTATTTGGACAAGGCTGAGTTGGATACTGATATATTAGCTGAGAAGCTAACTAGATAGATTTGAATAGATTTGAGAAGCAATAATGGATTTACAAAAGTCAGATAATAAAACAACCCCTATTACCAACAATAAATTTACTTACCAAATATCAATTCCTGAACCTGAAAATCATCTGTTAGAGGTAGAGTTAGCGATCGCGGATTGGAGCATAGTTGAGCAGGGGGAATTTATCGATCTGAAATTGCCAGTCTGGACTCCTGGCTCTTATTTGGTGCGGGAATATGCCAGACATTTACAGGATTTTGTGGTGATCGCTGCCGATGGTAAATTCCTCCCTTGGCAAAAAATTAGTAAAAACCATTGGCGTGTAAATCTTAAAAATAGTTCACAAGTTAAAGGGCAGATCAAAGTTCGCTATCGGATTTTCTGTAATGAATTAACGGTTCGCACGAATCATATTGACAGTACCCATGCGTTTTTTACAGGCGCGGCGGTATTTATGTATGTGGTCAATCATCAAACACAACCTTATCAAGTTGCGATCGCCAACCTCAAAGAAAACTGGAAAATTGCTACAGCTTTACCAATTGGGAATCAAGCGAATACTTTCTATGCCAAAGATTTTGACACCTTAGTTGATAGTCCCTTTGAAATCGGGATTCACGATCGCTATGAATTTAAAGTTCTGGATAAACCCCATAGTTTGGTAGTTTGGGGACAACATAATGCAGATATGCAGCGCATTGTCAAAGATACGGCAGCGATCGTGGCGGTGGAAGCGGAAATATTTGGCGGGTTACCCTATGAGCATTATGACTTTATTCTCCATGCTGGCAATGGATTTGGAGGTCTAGAACATAAAGACTGTACAGTTCTGCTTTACAACCGTTTAGGCTTTCGCAAAGAAGAGAGTTATCTCCAATTTATAAATCTCGTTGCCCATGAGTTTTTCCATACATGGAATGTGAAACGGATTCGACCCAAAGCCCTAGAAACCTTTGATTATGACAATGAGAACTACACAGGTTCTCTCTGGTTTAGCGAAGGAACTACCAGCTATTATGATCAAATCTTCCCACTTCGGGCGGGGCTGTACGATGCTAAGCATTATCTCAAATTGGTGAATAAGAGTATTACTCGTTTGCAAACCACTTTTGGGCGAAATGTACAATCGCTCTATGAATCTAGTTTTGATACATGGATCAAGCTCTATCGTCCTGATGCAAATACTCACAACAACCAGATTTCCTACTATCTCAAAGGTGAGTTAGTCTCAATGTTACTAGATTTGTTGATTCGTTCTCAAACCAATAACCTGCGATCGCTGGATCGAGTGATGCAGATTATGTGGGAACGTTTTGGTAAAGAGGAAATTGGCTTTAGCGAAGTAGAACTCCATGAAGTAATTGAATCGGTCGCAGGAATTGACCTATCGAATTTCTGGAATGATTATCTCTACGGTACTAAAGAGCTTGACTATAATTACTATCTGGAACCATTTGGGCTAGAGTTACGCACCGCCCGTCAAGACATTCCCTTTATTGGCATGACTCTCAAATCCAAAAATGGGATTACGGAAGTTGAGAAGGTCGAGTTTGGTTCCCCTGCCCAAAAAGCAGGAATTAGTGCGGGAGATCTGCTGCTAGCGATCGCAGGTATCCGTGTTACAGCCGAAACGTTTAGCGATCGCCTTCGTGATTTTGCGGCGGGTCATGCGATCGCGCTCACGCTTTTTCAGCAAGATTTACTCAAAACCGTTGAAGTAATTTTGCAAGAACCAATTACTAATCATTTCGAGATTACCCAAATTGCGAATGCTTCTGCTAATCAAGAACTAAACTTAAGAATGTGGTTAAGTAGCTAGGCGCAATTATATGAAACTTAAAAAGCTGTAGCGCACACTGCGCGTGCGCTACAGCTACATAGTCTAGTTACTTAGCCGAAAATCTAAAATAATATGGAGTTTTTAAAATAAGTATGGGATTTTTAGAAGGTAAGGTCGCGATCGTCACAGGTGCATCTAGAGGTATTGGACGGGCGATCGCTGTCGCTCTCGCTAGTGAAGGCGCAAAGGTTGTGGTGAATTATGCTAGCTCCGCTAGCGCCGCCGAAGCAGTAGTTGCAGAAATTAATGGTCTCGATAATGGGAGTGAAGCGATCGCTGTTCCTGCCGATGTATCCAAAGAAGCCGAGGTGGATAGCCTGATCAAGTCGGCGATCGACAAGTGGGGTCGCGTCGATGTTTTGGTGAATAATGCTGGCATTACCCGCGACACATTGTTGCTACGCATGAAGCTTGAGGATTGGCAATCGGTGATTGACCTCAACTTGACGGGCGTATTTCTAACTAGCCGTGCGATCGCAAAAATCATGCTCAAGCAAAAATCAGGACGGATTATCAATATCGCCTCGGTTTCGGGACTGATGGGCAACGCGGGACAAGGTAACTACAGTGCCGCCAAAGCGGGTGTGGTTGGTTTCACAAAAACCGTAGCAAAGGAACTGGCTAGTCGCGGTATTACCGTCAATGCTGTAGCCCCTGGATTTATAGCCACAGATATGACCGCCGATCTCAAGAATACTGAAGAAATCCTTAAATTTATTCCCCTTGGGCGCTATGGTCAACCCGAAGAAATTGCAGGTATGGTGAGATTTCTCGCGGCTGATCCTGCGGCAGCTTACATTACGGGACAAGTTTTTAATGTCGATGGCGGCATGGTCATGGCATAAATCAAAAAAGAGCGCAATGCGCTCTTTTTTGATTTGGTAAAAATATGAGGTTATTTATGCGCTTTAGTTTAAGAATTTTGATAATGGCAATATTCACTATTTGCTGTATGGTGATTGCTCCGAATTTAGCGATCGCCTCACCAACGCCCCCCACTAAAATTGCATCAATAGATTTCACCAAACAACAAGCGATCGCGGTTCAAGTTAGTCTCAGTAATGAGACTAACGAACTCAAATTTATTCCCGATCGCTTCACCTTTGAATCTGGCAAACGTTACAAACTATTACTAAGCAATCCCAGCAGTCTCAAGCATTATTTCACCAGCAAAGATTTTGCCGATGCAGTTTGGACACAAAATGTCGTAGCTGGCAATGTCGAGATTAAAGGCAATATCCGCGAACTCGAATTACGTCCAAATACAACTGCCGAATGGACTTTTGTTCCAATTAAATCTGGTACTTACGAATTGCACTGTGCGATCGCGGGTCACACCGAAGCAGGTATGCGCGGCAGTATCAGCATTCAGCCCAGTGCTTAGGCTAGTGCCTTAGGGACTTACGATTTAATAAATTACCAAATAAATACCATAATCAGTGGGGCGGCTCCGCCGCCCCACTGATTATGGAAAATCTGGAACAGAAGAGCCATATTTAATTGCTCCTACTCACTTATATATCGTTTTATGTTATGCCCAAGTTTGAAACCTACATAGCAATTGTTGCGATTACCCTAGTTAGTTGTCAGCAAAATCCCATACCTAATCCTACTTCTTTTCCGCAGATGATTTCTGCTGGCGAAAAAGCATCTGACTATTTGCGTTCCCAGATTAAACTGCCGCCAGATGTAATGATTGTCAGGGAGTCGGAAAAACTCCAAACTGCAAATATTAATGATTTATGTCAAACAACTGCCCCGACTCAAACAGGTTTTGAGATTACTCTGATTGCTGAAGATATACGTTATATCTTGCAAACTAATCAGGATGCTAGCAAAATTGAGATTTGTCGCTCTGAGGACGCTAAACCAGAATTGACAAGCAGGTACAACGGCGCGGGTTATATGTTGCGGTATCCTGCGGCATGGAAAGTAATCGATTTAGGTTTAGAACCTTCAGGCGCGAGTACGGTAATTTTTACTCCAAGCTCCGAAGTACTAAAAGGTGAAGATAATCTTGATCCTGCAAAATTACAGCAGAAATTGCAACAACCTTTACAACAAAATTTACAACAGCGCCAACAAGCTTATGCGATCGTGTCAAGGAGACCGATTGATGGTAGAGCTTCTAATAACTCTAATTCTTTTAACGATGGTTCCGAAACTGCCAAAGATTTAGTTACTACTCCATTTGATCCTAAAATCAAAGGCGCAAAATCTGTCTCAAAAAAAGAATTCACACAAGAATTCACAAAAGGACTAGCCGACGCGAATAAGCCTGAAAGTTCATCGATTAACTCCCTAATTTGGAAAGTCAAGGTTTTGACCATAGAAACCGATAAATTTATTTATACGATTCACAATTACCAACCTAATTTGAAAAATGATTCCAATATTGAAAATCCTAAAATTTTTGAACAGTTTACAAATAGTTTTGCACTCGTAAGTAACTAGGCACGATTAACCTAAAACCTGTGGCGAACGCGCAGCGTTCGCCACAGGTTTTAGGATTTTATATTTAATTAAGCCCACTAGCGATTACCGCGATCGCGATAACTTGGCTATGTAACATCAACTTTGGGCGACGATCAGGGTCACCCATAATTATATCTTTTGTTTTTTGAATGAGGGCGAATGATGGGAATTGAACCCACGAATGGTGGTACCACAAACCACTGCCTTAACCACTTGGCTACACTCGCCATTTAACCGATTCTTATCTTAATACTAATTTGTACATTTACACAAGAGTTTAAGCAAAAAAATTCTAGTTTTTCGACAGCACGATAACTTATCCCGAAATGTTGCCGCAGGCTAGGTTTATCAGAATATTTTAGGATTTTTGGTAACACTGTACTTTTAACATCTATATCAACTTCCAAAAACAAAGTATTATGGCTAACGGTCTTCGTCTAGAGAAGTATAAATATGATGCGAATACTGGCCTTGGTTCCAGGTGGTACTGGCGATCAGTTACTGTTTTTCCCGACACTGGATACACTCAAACAACAGTATCCCAATGCCGAAATTGATGTGGTGGTCGAGCCTCGTGCAATGACAGCTTATGGTCTTAGCCAATTGGTCAATCGAACCCTTAAGTTTGATTTTGCCGATCGCAACTCCTTGGCAGATTTTGGCAACTTGCTTGGTACAATCCGCGATCGCGAATACAATGCGGCGATCCTTACCAAACCAAGCTTCTCTAGCAATTTCTTGTTATGGCTAAGTGGGATTACCAAACGCATATCTTTTGCGGGACAAGGCGGCTTTTTACTGACAGATGCGATTACGGATGATCCTGAAGAATATGTAGCATTAAAGAACCATAACTTGCTCATGGCTTTGGGGATTGATCGTCCCTGTCCATCGATTAAAGTTAATCTTCCTAAAAACGATTTGGACTGGGCGGCTAACGAACAAAAACGTCTTGGTGTGCAGCAAAGTGGTTTTATTCTGTTCAATTGTGGGGCTAATGCGAATTACCCTGCGACAAGTTGGGCGCAAATTGCGATCGATATCCAAGCAAAGTTACCTGATTTGCCGATAGTGGTCATTGATAGCGTCAATAACGCGGCTTTGATCAAGGATTTAATGGCGAGAGTACCGAACATTTTAATTGCTAGCCCAACTGATATCGGCAAGCTCACCGCCTTTATTGCTTCGGCTAATTTATTTATTTGTGCCGAAGGTGATGCGATGCAATTAGGTGTAGCGGCTGGAACAGCTTTGGTGGCGATTTTAGGATCAACGATCGCGGCGAAAGCTTTTCTGCCGATTCAAGAAAAACGAATTAAGTATGTACAGACGATCGCAGGTCAATCGATTGAAGCGATCGATCCCCAAACCGTCCTCGCCAAAATCTGGGAAGGCTAAATATGGCAGTTTTCAAATGTTCCCTGTACAAAAAACAGAAAGCATAAAAAACGAGAAAAATGTAGGGGCAATTCATGAATTGCCCCTACATTTTCACTTGGCTTTTTCAAGAAATGCTCCATCTAGCTTGGCCGTGTGAAAATCGGTATTTCGCAGATCAACTTCTTTGAGTTTTGCGCCATTGAAATCCGTCTTGCGTAAAATTGCGCCACTGAGATTGGCTCTGGTTAGATTTGCCCCGCTTAAATTAGCCCCGCTTAGTTCAGTTTCACACAGCAGCGCATTACTCAAATTCGCCCCATTCAGATTTGCGCCACAGAGATTGGCATCGCTGAGATCGGCATTAGTTAAATCTGCCCCACTAAAATTTACACCCATTAAGTTAGCGTTTCGTAACACGACACCACTGAGATTTGCACCACTAAGATTGGCGAGACTAAGATTAACGGCACTCAGATTGGACAAACTCAGATTTGTGCCACTGAGGTTGGTCATGCAGAGCGTTACGTCCTGAAATGTGGCAAGACTGAGGTTTGCACCACTGAGATTGGCAAGAGTCAGATTTGCTTCGCGCAGATTTGCCCCAATCAGGTTTGCGCCGCCGAGATTGGCTAAGCTGAGATCCGCGCCGCTAAAGTCAGCTTTACTAACTTGAGCATAGGCAAGATTTGCTTCACGCAGATCAATTTGTAAGCGATATTCTTGCGATCGCCAAAAATTCCAACTACTTACCCCTTTTTGCAGTTGAGTCAGATGTTCTTTGTTTGCCACAATTTTGACCTAGTTATCAGTTCAAGTTCTCAATTCAGCGATTCTGAAAATTTTTGATATAACTTAACTTTAAATCAAGACAAAAAAATTTATCCCAGTTATGATAATTCGCAACAATAGCGCAACATTAATATGGTATATCTCAATCAGTCATTGGCAACAAATTAGATGAGCCAAATGGTGTTCAGAATGGTGTTCAAAATCGCGGCTCTAACGGGAACAGTATGAAACTGCAAAGACTTAGTAACAGAACATCGTGGAAGATTACCTCACAGAATGTTGTCAAGGGCTTGATAATAGCTACTTTGGTTTTGGTTGATAGCTTGGTGAGTAATGTTAGTAAGATTGCGGCGACAAACATTACGCCGATCTCTCAATCCAGCAATCAACCGATCTATCAACCAGTTGCCCAAGCGATCGCTATTCCGACGCTCACCTGTCCACAGGTCAATAATCGCCGCTATGTTGTTTTGACCGATCGCCCCGCAAATTTTCTGCCATCACTACCACAGTTTTTAGCAATCGCCGCCGTGCCATGTAGCTATCTCAATACTTCGATGACTTTCTTTGGTGGTTTTGATAATGTCAAGCCAGCGATATATCGAGCTAGCCAACTGCGCGAGTTGGGACTAGATGCTACCGTTTATTCTTTCTCAACTAAAGTTAATGACATTCCTGCGAATCTCCAAGCGGCGGCGGTGTTAGTAGAATTAAACAACGACCCAAATTTGGTAGTTCAGCAGGTGCAATCGCTCACGGGAAAAAATGCCTTTGTTGCCACGTTCAATAACCGCATGGTAATTCTCGCCGCGCCACTCTCTAGTGTTCAAAGTGCTAATGCGATCGGCGCTCTATTGCGTAATCAAGGAATTGCCGCTCAAGCAATAAGTGCTGACCTCATCGCTCCTCCAACTTCCTCCGCAAACTCTAGTCAAACTTCGTTATCGAGTTCTACAACCAATTTACCGCCTAGTTCTTCGCAAACTATCTATCGTGTACTTGTTCCGAATACTAGCGCCGATACTTTAAAACAGGTTCGAGCGATCGCGCCCGATGCCTTCGTGACTATTTTCAGGGGAAAATCCTATATTCAGGTGAGTACTTATACCAATCGAGCTAATGCCCATCGCGGACGAAATCTTTTAAATTCTCAATTTTCAGGGGCTATTCTGCTTCAGGATTAAACGCTTCAAGATTAAACTCTTAGATTAAATCTATGACATCACGTTCTAAATTAATCCATTCTGAATTACCAAACTACACTGTCAAAGTGAGTCATCGGGCTAAATGTGTGCGCCTTTCACTTTCAGTAGAAGATGGCTTAGAAGTGGTTGTGCCTGCCAATTACGACCAACTTAAAATCCCTGAACTAGTCCGTAAGAAGATAGATTGGATTGATCGCAATCAACGTAAACTCGATGAGCGAGAGGCTTTTTTTCATTCTCAAGCTCCCCATGAGTTGCCTGACTGTATCAAGCTACAAGGGCTGGGTGAGGAGTGGAGAGTCGAATATCAGCAAACTTCTTCAAAGTCAGGCTTCTTTAATATCAAAGAGAAAAAAGAGACACTTCATTTAGTTATCAGTGGAAATATTACGGAAATAGAATCTTGTAAAGCTCTATTAAGACAATGGTTGATGAAAAAAGCGGAAAAACATCTATTGAGTTGGCTACACAAAGTTAGCATCAAAGCAAAATTACCCTATCATGCTGCTGCTGTGCGTGGGCAAAAGACTCTATGGGGTAGCTGCTCCCGAGATCGCAATATCAGCCTTAATTACAAACTACTATTTCTGGAACCGAAAGTTGTGGAATATGTCCTAATCCATGAGCTTTGCCATACTGTCCATATGAATCATTCGCCGAAGTTCTGGAATTTAGTTGCTAAATTTGAGCCAAATTACCAAGTATTTGATAAATCTCTCAATCAGTCATGGCAAGTTGTTCCAGCTTGGCTAAACCTTGTTTAACTTTAGGCGTTACGCAAAAGGACTTGAAACCGTTATTCTAACGTAAGGGCAATTTCTAACGTAGGGGCAATTCATGAATTGCCCCTACGTTTGGGGCTAAGGACGTAACATCACCTTGCGATTATTGATGGGCTGAATTGGACGTGCATCCACCTGATAGAGTTTTTCAAAAGCTTGGATCTGCTCCTCAGAAATTGTCATCGACTCTACAAAAACATTCCATTTAACACCCTCACTACATGGAGGAGTTGTTAAAGATCCGTCATAACTGTAATAGGCTTTACGAATAGGCAAGAGTCCACTCGCATCGATCAGGCGATCGCTAACAGTATTAGTTTTGCCTGTTGCAGGAATATTTTGCCAAACTTCTTCAATCAGAGGATTAGCTTTCCCCTTATTCAGCATGACTCCCACGACTGCAAGTTGCCCTGCGGCATTGCGATGGACTAAATGCAATTCCATTGCTGATGCTTTCGCATTAATGGCATGTTCACTAGGCGTATGAAAATGGAACTGAAGTAATGCATACTTTTGTCCATCGATTGTGACTGTACTGCCTTCGGCATAGTTGACTTGGATGGTGTGACCATTATTGACCACACTCAAAGGTGATGGCTTGTAATCAAAGCTAATGTTTGCAGGTTTGCTAGCGATCGCATTTTTGATATTGATAGGAGATTGATTCTTGCCTAATTCACATGCTGCGAAGTCTTTGCTAATATTTCCCCATTGAGTGGGGTTTTCTGCCCCACCATAGCTCCAATGCGGAGGTAATTGAGCTGCTAAAACTGATGATGACAATGCTAAAAACAAGCTTATGGCGATCGCTAAAATAGAGAGCAATTTTTTGAAATGTTTGAGATATTTGAGATAAATGCCATTGAATTTTTTCATACCTATACAGCCACTTCTGATGAAATAAATATAAATATAGCAACTGACATGGAGCGATATTTATTTTCACGAGTGATGTTGCTATTTTTGTAAGCAATCTTGGCTTTATTGAGTTTGGAGCGCAAGCCGCTATAAAATGACTCCAATAGTTATTTAACAGTTTACAAAAATAAATCAAAAACAAATTATGCTGCTAACGCCTGCTTTATTTGGTCAACTCGCACAAGCAATGGGCGTATTTGTATTGGTCTGCGCCTTGATTACAGGACTGGCTGTTGCTTTTAATTGGAGCTGGCGCTATCGAATGGTGGGAGCAACCCTATTTTCGGTGGTATTGGTGGTCGGACTTTTTTCTCTTAGCTTTGAGCCGATTACCCGTACAGCCACTGAAGGTGCTGTGCCATTTAAGCTTGTTTACGATCGCTTTGGTCCGCAAGCAACGATCGCCGTTGCGCCCACGATCACCCCTGAGCAACTCCAAGCAACGTTGCAACAAGCTAGCAACAATTTATTTTCATCTGGACGCAATAACCAGGGTGAATCTCAACTGACGATTTACGCTAGAACTGTGGTGCATGTCCGTGAAGGTTTATCTAAACCCCTATATTTAGGATTTGTTAAGCGATCAATGACTTTGAGAGATGATCCCAACGTTGAGGTCAAGGTTTTTACTGATAAATTTGCTGAACTGCCCAAAGTTTAAATCCCGTAAATTTGCCATTAAAAGAAAAAGCGGCGCGATGCGCCGCTTTTTTGTGATTTTGAGGCATGGGGAAATTACATGTCCCCACCATTTGCTGACAATAAAAAGATGATCACGGGACCAGAAATGACGATCAAGGCTAAACAGGTTAGTTGGAAAATTAGCTGAAAGTTAATGCTCGAAAAAGCAGATGTGATGAAGTCCATGGCGGTTTTCTTAAAAGTGATTTAATTAATCAAACAAAATTCTAGAGATATTCTAGCAAGCATCGCTACTCAAAAAATTTCTGCTTGCATCTAAAAAGTTATAATTATAGCAATCCAAAGTGATTTATGAGAGGCGTACCCTGCTGGCGCGTCTCTCATAAATTAATTTTAGCGATATGATTTGAATTACTATCTCAATCAATTAAGAGTTATACCTGTGCGTCATCGAATTTGGTTGCTTGCTATTCTTGCTTCCGTTAGCGTTGGAGCCTCACCACTCCACGCTCAAGCCCTTCTACCCCATACGCTGCGAATTAATTTTGGTAATTTAGAAGAGCAAGCGCTCAACTTAGCAAGAGAAGCGTTGCAACTTGCTCAATTTGAGCAGTTAGATCTCGCTCTGCCCCGCGCTCGACTAGCCGCCCAACTAGCACCCAAGGCTTATCAAACCCAAGGTATTCTCGGTAGTATTTATCTACGCAAAGAAAAATATGCTGAGGCGATCGCATCTCTGATTGCTGCCAACGATCTCAAAAAAGACGAACCCACAATTTTATTTAGTTTGGGAGCCGCCTATTTGCGTAATAAAAACTATCCCGAAGCAGTCGGTATCCTCAAAAAAGGTCTGTTGCTTGACCCGAAATCCCCAACGGCAATGTTTGATCTAGGGAATGCTTATTTTTTGACGAAGCGTTACGATGAAGCCGTCACTGTTTACAATGACGTGCTAGCTCTGGATACAAAATTTTGGGCTGCAACTAATAATATTGGATTAGTCGAGTATGAACGGGGCAACGTTGATCAGGCGATCGCAAAATGGCAAACCTCTCTCAAACAAGCCGAAAAAGTTGAGTTTCTTGCTGCGGAGCCAACCCTTGCCCTTGCTACGGCTTTTTATCGCAAAGGCGAAATTAACAAGGCGGTTGATTTAGCGGTAGAGGCGATGAAAATTGATCCCCGCTATGGAAAAATTTCCTATTTGGTCGAAAATCTCTGGGGCGATCGCTTAGTCGCTGATGTACAGATCGTTTTATCCCAGCCTCAAGTCAAACAAATTTTAGCTGAGAGCGATCTCTCTACTCGCCAAGTGCCAAGAGTTCGTCGTAATTAGATTTTTTGGGCTTATGGAAAAAATGTAGTGGCAATTCATGAATTGCCACTACATTCTTCTTGTTTTCTGTACATCAGCTATTTGAAAAGGCTTTAGCTCTTAAGAACAGGTACTGTCGTCTCTGATTCCTGTTCAGATTCCCAATAACTGAGAATAATCGCATTAGTACTATTGCCAATAATATTGACCACCGTTTTAAATCCATCTGTCAATCGGTCAATCCCTGCAACTAAAGCGATCGCCTCTAATGGTAATCCTGAAGCTGAGAGAACTGTCGCCATCGTGATTAATGCTGAACCAGGGACACCTGGGGTGCTGAAGGATACGAGTAAACTGCTGACGGCGATCGCGGATAATAGCGAGGGAGTTAACGGAACTTGATAAATTTGGGTTACAAATAAAGCATTAAAACCTTGCAAGATTGCTGCACCATCGCGCTTCAGAGCCGTTCCCAATGGAATCGCAAAACTAGCAATCTCTTCGCGCAAACCATAGTTTTCTTGAATATTTTGTAATACTACGGGCAACGCCGCATTAGAACTAGCGGTTCCGAAAGCTAAGGCGATCGCTTCTGACAGACTCCGCAGGAACCTAATGGGATCGGCTTTGAGAAACAATAAAACCAGCATATCCAAACCAATCATAATTGAAGAAGCGATTACTAGACCTAAAACATAAAGGAGTAATTTTGCTACTAGTTCTAAGCCTTGAGTTGCGATCGTGGAACTCATTAGGGCAAAAACACCAAAGGGAGCAACGTATAAAATTACCGATAGTGTTTTTTCACTGATGTGATAAACACTGTCAATGAAATTCACAAATGGTTTAGCTTTATCGCCAGCAAGTTGAATTCCAAATCCTAAGAGAACTGCGGAAAAAATAATTTGTAGGAGATTACCTGTACTTAGTGCTTCCAATGGATTGACGGGAATTAAACTGACTAGCCAAGATATGAGTGAAGGAGCCTCGGTAATTTTAATGGAATCGGATATCGAGAAACCCGTAACTCCACTACCAGGCTGCAAGAAATAAGCTGTTCCCATGCCAACCCCAAGGGCGATCGCACTAGTGACCACATAACTAGTCATTAATTTGGCGGTATACCTCCCCACTTGACCAGCACCTTGAATTCTAGTTAAGCCCATAATTAATGACGAGAAAACTATGGGAACTACGACAAATTGAATTAGCCTTAAAAAGGATTCACCAACGGGAGCCAAAATATTTTGGTTGATTAGTTCGATATTTTCGGGAAAAGTAGTATTCAGTACAGTCCCAAACACAACTCCAAGTCCTAGCGAAACCAAGATAAAAGTAGATAGATTCATGTTCTAATTTGCTAACATATCAGCGACTCTAACCCAATTTAACTTGGGTAAGTACTCAAGAAAGTCCAAAATGAACTGCGATCGCCCTATAATCAAGACTGCAATCAAGGCTGCTATAGCAATCCTAAATCATTTGTGGCTTCGACTCCGCTCAGCCATCAGTCCACGCTGGCTGAGCGAAGTCGAAGCCTGTTTCAACTCATTTCGGGTTGCTGTATATTCCCCTTACTTAATGTTTAGATACGAAAAAAAGATGTTATGGCGGATCGTTATGTTCGCGTAAAAACTTCCACAGGACAAGTTTATTACGGGCTGTTAGAGTTAAATCAATCTGTGAAGTTGCTGAACACAGCACCTTGGCTCGGAGGGGAGCCAAATGGAGAGCTACTCGCTCCCGAAACCTATCAGCTTTTACCCCCCTGTGAACCAACCAAGATAGTCGCTGTTGGTAAAAACTATTCAGCCCATGCGGCAGAAATGGGTGGAGAAGTCCCCAAGGAACCGATTTTATTTCTCAAGCCAACCACAACTTTAATCGCTCCAGAGGCAAAAATCGCCTTGCCGCCACAGTCGAAACGAGTGGAATATGAGGGTGAGTTAGCCTTAGTAATTGGTTCTGTGTGCTTTAACCTTACCCCCAATCAAGCGATCGCCGCAATTTGGGGCTATACGATCGCCAATGATGTGACCGCTAGAGATTTGCAACGCAACGATAGTCAATGGACTCGCGGCAAAGGGTTTGATACTTTTTGTCCATTAGGTCCTTGGATTGTCAGAGAGATTAGTCCATCGGCAATGATCCAAACCTTTGTCAATGATACGAAAAAGCCTTTTCAGTCGGCGGCGATCGATGAAATGGTTTTTTCGCCCGACTACATCGTGTCTTATATTAGCCAAATCATGACTTTACTGCCAGGGGACATTGTTCTCACGGGGACACCTGAAGGCGTGGGACCAATGCAAGAAGGCGATCGCGTTTATATTGAAATAGAAGGCATTGGCAAGTTACAAAATACGGTGATTTTACGCGAACCTTTGCCATTAGAAGAAGATATTGAGGAAAGCGAAATCAACTAACTTTCTGGGAACATACTTTCTAAAAGTTGGTCATTTGCTTATGGCATGGGTCGAAAATATTTGCGTGGGGGAAATGATTGTTTCGATTCGCTTATCAAGCTTACCAACTTGGCTAAATCCTATGAATTACCTATCACAAACGCCATCAAAATTTTTGCTAAAACAGATCGGCTACCTAACAATAGCGATCGCCTTGACACTACCCCTATTTGCTAAACCCACACTCGCGCAGATCATCCCCGTCGAAACAGGTACGCCGCCATCAACCCTACCCAACGAAAACCCCAACGATAAAGCCGCCAATCCTACAGACAATAAAAATGCACGGTTTAGCTGTCAAGTGCGCGATGGACAATACATTGTCGTTTATCAACCTAAGAGCCAACCCCAAAAATATTTTCCTTGGGCTGCTCCCAGCAACATGGGTGATGGTTGGTCGCCCGAACGCCGTTGCAACGAAATTAGCCGCCGTTTAGAGCTATATCGCCCCGATGGTTTGGTAGAAATGCGAAATAGTACTGAGAATGGCTATAATGTGGTTTGTGCCACTACTGATCGCAATTCGGCTTGTCGGATTGTTTTCACGGTTCCCAATGGACAAGATCCGATCGCCACTCGCGATCGCGTATTTGGTAATCTGGCCACGGCGGATAATGGTCAACTGACGACAGCCGTAACTACTTATCAGGGAAGAAATCGCAACTTGGACTTAGGTGGGATTACAGGCGATCGTAACTTAGGTATTGATTTATCTGGGATTAACGGAGTGCTTGGGTCAGTTTTGTCATCAAATCGCTCGGCTACCAATGTACGCGGAGTACGCGGAAATAATCTTTACTTGAAACCATTTCTTGATCCTAGCGATGGCGGCACAGGTGCTAGTTTTACTAATAGCAGCTTTACTAGCGGCGGTAGACGACTCAATCCTAATAATTTTCGTTAGCTTTAAAAGATCAAGATTTTAACACCAGCCAAAACAACAAAGCAGCGCTGTGCGCTGCTTTATCTTGTACCAATTATTTTTTCTTGGTGGACTTACTCATAGGAATTTCTACGCTCGCATCATCAACTTCAGTGATAGTTTCGAGATCGTCAGTATTGCTTTCTCCATTACCTTCTACTTCAATAGGTTCTAGATCATCGCTAGCAACAAATTCAGGGATAGATTCAGGAATAGGGATAGTTACATTCTCGATCGGCGTTTTGACTTCAGAGTTAGGAGACTTTAAAGCCTCATCAAGAACTTGACGAGCATTTTCGGCTTGCGATCGCGCATCGAGAAATTTCATATTTAATTGAGCAAAACTCTTAAGGACTTTAAAACCCTCCTTGATGCTATTGATTTGTTCCTCAGAGACGATCTCATCGCCAAACAAAATATCGACCTGCGATCGCACCTGCATCGCATCCGAACGCAACTCTTGCACTTTAATTTTCAGCGTGGCAAGATTATTTAGGACTTGCACAGCTTGGGTAATGGGATCTTCGCGATCTTCAGACATGGAAAGTTCTCTCACTTCTATAAATTGGTCGGGACTAAAGCCCTCGGCAAGATCTGTATCGAGTTTGCCTGAGTCCATTAATTCCATCAGTTCAGTCATCGCCTTTTCGCGTGCTTTTGGCGAATCTTTGCCAGCAACGGTCAAGACAATTTCGGGACTCTGGGCAAGGGTATAACGCGCCATATTTTTAGCCTAGTTCGGTTAATCAAGATCTTACAGCGCTTTGCGCTGAAACCCAAACCAAGAAAAATTTTGAAAGTGTTGCGAAGCAAGACTTTCAAAATTTTTCTTGTAGCTGTCTTGCTGCAACGAATAAAACCCAAAATTGGTTCGGCTGGCGAAGCCAGCCGAACCAATTTTGGGTTTTATATGCACAGGTTACGCCCAAAGTTACGCTTTGTGTCTGATGCGATCGCAAAACAGGTCAGCTAGAGTTAATAGTCTAGATTAGGTAAAACCTGTCTGGATAATACTGGGATACCATCAAGGATAGTTGTTTGCCCCTATGGATTCTACCCTCTTAAACCAAGTCCGCCATCTCTGCCGCGATCGCGCCGCCTATGAACACCTCAAAGCGATTTTGGTGCAGCAGGAGCGCGTCCATCAACTTAGCTGGGAAGAGCAGTATGCCAAAATCCAATCCACCAGCACAACTCAGGGAACAGATGCATTTAGCAACATTATTGCTAGGGAAAAAGCTCTAGCTCAGCTTGCCGAAGCTATGCAGCGATCGCCTTCCTTGGATCTGGTTTTACAGGTCGCCGTTCAAGCGGCTCAAAAATTATTGCAAGTTGATCGCGTGGCAATTTTTCGCCACCATCCTGATGAGCGGGGTGAATTCATCACGGATGCGATCGCTACTGGAGTGTTGTCACTTGCGGAAATGCCCGAAAGACAGCATTCCCTGACTCGTCATATTATCGAGTCCACTCAAATCGAAGACTCCGCACAGACATTCACCAAAACATTCAACAGCATCAGTAATTCCAGTCTTTCAACTCACAGCATGAATTTGCTAGAACAAATCGGCATCGCATCCTATGCAGCCAATAAAATCTATGTAGGGCAACAACTTTGGGGAACTATTGTTGCGTTTCATAGTAGTAACTATCACAGTTGGTCAGAGGTTGATCGCACCTCTTTATCGTTGATTTCGGCACAAATCGGGATTGCGATCGCATTCTCGAATCTGCGGCAACAATCTCAGAGCCTTGCCCATGATTTGCAAGTATTGCAAGTTGAGGTCAATGATTTACAGCAAACAGTTAATGAGATTGCTAAAGATGAGATTGCTAAAGCTAAGATTGCTAAAGTTGAGGTTGCTAAAGATGAGATTGCTAAAGCCACAACAAATGAAACTGAAGATCAAATCAAATCATCAATAACACTCTCTTCCCCAATTATTGAAGTTGAGACTGAATCAGTTCCTGAATCAATTATCGATACAGTTGTTCAATATTTAGTAAGCAATGAGCTTCAAAATGATGTTGTAAATTCCGATGGCGAATTATCTAATCCTGAATTAGATGAGGAAAATCTAGGACTTGATCAGGCTGATCAAATTCTAGAGGAAGAGTCTAGCCAAGTAGAAGAAAAGTTGGGAATCACAGATCCACCAGCAAACCAAGATTTATCTGATGCTTTAGAACAGCCTTACGAATATTCATCAATCCATCAAAATAGACTACCTCCGACATTTTTAGCGCCAGATTCTCCTACAGTCTTACCTGATATTGAATCTGAAGATATTGAATCTGAACAAATAGTGGAGCAGAGCGATTCAGAAGATAATACGGTAATGGAAACGCTACCGCTATTTGTAGATGAGATAAATATTCCTAACTTACAAACAGTCGAACCCATATTAAGTGAATCCGAGTTAGTTGATTTAGGTTTAGTTGAAAAACAGGTTGTTGCCTCAGAAGAAATTCAGGTAATACAATTGGTTGAACAGCCAGCAGAAGAATGGGAAGTAGACGAGGAACCTATACAATTGGTTGAACAGCCAGTAGAAGAATCGGAACTAGACGAAGAATCTATAGATGCGATCGCCATAGACTCGACTGAATCAGTATTAGAGGAATTATTGCCTACCTCAAACGATCTAGATCCTGTGATTGAACCGCAATTTATAGAAACAATTTTGATGCTTGCGGGTCAAAAAGCGACTCAATTTTTGATAAATGTGATTGATGCATACTTGCAAGAGGCCCCCAATCTTTTGTGGGAGATCGACAGAGCGATCACACTGCAAGAGAAATTACAATCACTACATTTTTTAAATACATTGCGATCCAGTAGTGACTACTTAGGTGCATTAATCCTTTCGGAAGAATGTCGCCGATTGGAGGCAGCCGTAAAAGCTGATAATGAGTCACTAATTCATACTTGCCTGCCCCTGCTGGAGATCGAGGTTGAACGCGCAATAGATGCTTTACGGATCGAGCGATCGCGTTACACTTAGAACCCTGAGAAATTTTAAAAAAGGCTTGCGAAGCAAGCCTTTTTTAAAATTTCTGGGACTTGACTATAGATCAGGGCGCTATAAATCTACATATCAAAATTTGTCAGGCTTTTTAGCCAACTTGTCATATACTAGATAGGCTGTCAAGTTTTCAACAGTAATAAGGAAGGAGCTATGTCCCGTTATAGAGGTCCGCGCCTCAGAATCGTCAGAAGACTCGGAGAGCTTCCCGGTCTAAGCCGCAAGCAACCCAAGCACGCTTATCCACCTGGACAACATGGTCAAGATCGTAAAAAGCGCTCTGAATATGCTGTTCGTCTCGAAGAAAAGCAAAAGTTGCGTTTTAACTACGGTCTCACTGAGACTCAGATGCTGCGCTATGTGCGTCGAGCCAGAAGAGTCAAGGGTTCTACAGGCTTGGTATTGCTACAGTTGCTAGAAATGCGTCTGGATAACACAGTTTTCCGTATGGGATTTGCACCGACGATCCCTGCTGCACGTCAACTGGTAAATCACGGACATATCACCATCAATGGTAAAAGCGTGACGATCCCTAGTTATGGCTGCCGCCCTGGTGAAGTAATTAGCGTTAAAGACAATGAAAAATCGAAAAAGATTGTCGAGCGCAACCTCGAATTTCCTGGCTTGTCAAATATTCCTAGCCACTTGGAATTTGACAAAGCGAAAATGACTGGCAAGGTCAATGGCGTTGTTGAACGCGAATGGGTCGCTTTGCAAGTAAATGAACTGCTGGTTATTGAGTACTACTCACGCCAAGCTTAATGTTGAAGCAATCAGCTACGGGCTTAGCTCTATCTTATACAGACAGCCTATTAAGGCTTCAAGTAATACAGAGAAAATTTTAAAAGTGCCGCTTTGCGGCACTTTTAAAATTTTCTCTGGGTTCGGTTTTCTTGTAGCTGAATGCCAAACTTCTGGGTAAACTTGCCATTGAGTAAACTGTATTAGGTTGAACTTCACTGCGAATTATGCAGTTAAATATCTCTGCTCCGACAAACCTCGATTTAACCGTGCCGAAAGACTTTGTTAGGGGTTGTCCCCGCAGCGTCCGCATGGATATTGATCATCTGCTTCTAGCGATCGAGGCGCTGGACTTAGAGGCAGTTGAGGTCATGCTAGTTTTGATCGAACAGTTGAATTTAGAAAAGACGATTCCTAGTCGTGTGGCTTTTTGGCGACTGCGTAATACTAATCCGCTTAGACGTAATTATCAGAGGGTAAGTCTAACTTGGGATGAGCTAAAAGCCTTAGTAAAGATTGTTTGTACTTTGGCGAAACAGCTAGATGCGGGGTTGCGTTTGTTGATTAGTACCCATCATCAAGTTGTTGATGGCAAGATCGAGATGTTAGGGTTGCAGCAAAATCAAGCCTTTTTAGAAAATTATATTGATCGCTTTACGTCTTTATATATTGGACGGATGCGATCGCCGTCGCCCCTGAATAAAGAAGAAATTCGTGAGTTGGCATTGCAGTTGCTAACCAGATTATTGCTATGCAGTGGTGTAGCGGGTGAATATCGTTTGTGGCATAGTCTGTTTGATGGAGCGATCGCTTAATGTTGCAGCGTACCTATAGTTTACCGAGTTGTACCCTATTGATTGAGGGGATTAGTACAAGTGGCGATGTTTTATCAATTTTGACGAGTTTTGGTTGTCGGTTCAATCACCATTCTGAACCAATCATAGGTGGACTTGAGTTACTCACAGCGCTTGTAAAAGTAGTTGGGGCTTATACTCAAGCATTAAAAACAAATACAGCTTTAACGATTCCTGAAGCGCGGGTGAGTTTACAGCCAGAGAGCCAATACTTACATTTGCTTTCGGTGTCACTGAATGAGGCGGATGCCAATAATCCTAAGCAAATGCAGGTTAAGCTGAATACGATCCAACTATTTGATCTAATGGAGGGTTTAGATCGTCTTTGTTGTGATCCCACAACTTTGCCAGAAATCAAGTTAGTCAAGGAGATTGCCGATTATCGATCGCAGTCTGGTTTAACTAATCAGGCGTTGCCAGCGATCGCTGGTGTGATCAGTTTAGCGATCGCCGCCACAGTCTTGTATTTTATCCCCACACCAAAACCAGAACCCAAACCAGCGCAAACAGTTCCAACCCAAACTCAGCCATTACCTAAAGTCTCAACTCCTCCAACTGTCTCCCCAAGTCCGAGCGATAGTCCTGAGAGTTCACCAAGCCCAAGTCCTAGCTCTAGCCCAAATTAGAAATAGGGGAAATTTTCGCCTAACGCTGATTTAAATTGTTTGTTTCCTATGAAAATAAATACGGTAAAACTCCAAAATTATCGAGGCATAAGGGACTTGTCCTTAGATTTGGATAAAAACCTAACTGTTTTCTTTGGCGAGAACGGTTCTGGGAAATCCACCGTAATTGACAGCATCGTGATTATGCTTTCATGGTTAGTTAATAGGCTGAGATATTCTTCGGGTATTTCGGGATATCCCATAACTGAAAACAATATTGCAAATGGCAATGCTTTTGCTTTAATCGCACTTTCGTGTTGCCATCATGAAAAAAATATTGAATGGCAACTATTTAAAGCTCGTAAAGGCTCTTCTAAGGCTAGCCTATTTTCTCGTAAAAGATTAAAAGATCCCCGTAACTCTACTAATTTAGATAATTTAAGTGAGTTTACTCAATCATTACAGGAAAAAATATTTGAAGCCGAAGAAAGGCTAAATTTGCCAATATTTGTCTACTATCCAATTGGTCGGGCGGTACTAGACATACCTTTACGGATTCGAGAAAAGAATAGTTTTAAACTTTTTGCGACTTACGAACAATCATTAGAGAGAGGTGCGAATTTTCGGACGTTTTTTACATGGTTTCGAGATCGAGAAGATCTTGAAAATGAAAATAGAAAATATGTGGATCTTCCTAATAAGCCAGAGGATTTCTCCTTTCCCGATCCTCAGCTTGAAGCAGTTCGTAATGCTCTGAAAGTATTTTTACCTGAGTTTACAGACCTGACAGTTAGGCGTAGTCCTCTCAGAATGGAGATCAAAAAAAATGGTAAAAGGTTAACTATCGATCAACTATCCGATGGTGAAAAATGTCTGATGGCTATGGTTGGCGATCTGGCTCGGAGAATGGCGATCGCTAATCCTGTTCGTGAAAATCCTTTGGATGGTGATGGCGTTGTTCTAATTGATGAAATTGATTTACATTTGCATCCTAAATGGCAACACATGGTTGTATCTAGGTTAGTTGAAGTATTTCCAAATTGTCAGTTTATTATTTCCACTCATTCACCGCACGTCATCACCCATGTTCATCCTGACAACCTCTATGTATTAAAGCAAACTGAAGCAGGTGCGATCGCCGAAAGACCTTCTGAGTCCTATGGAAAAACAGTTGATCGAGTTCTTGAAGATCTAATGGGATTAGCAACTACTAGACCCGATAAAGTTACCAAAAGCCTTCAGGAACTCTACGAATTAATTAGCCTTGGACAGCTTGATCAAGCCAAACAACTACTCGCAGAAATGACTGGGGAAGTTGAGGGAGATCCTGATTTGTTAATTGGCTCAGATCCTGATTTAGTAAAGGCGGAGGTATGGATCAAACGGAAGGAGAGTATTGGCAGATGAAGTACATTATCAAGCAGCAGGAGCCTCTAGATTTTATAAAGTGGAAAGCAAATGCTAATGATGACTGGCAGCCAACTTTTGCTATTCTTAGTGATCCTGAAAAGAAAATTGTTCACACTGCACTAATGAAAGAACAAGGCTATCTATGTTGTTATTGTGAAAGTAGATTACGGGATAATGATTCACATATTGAACACTTTAAACCGCAAAACAATCCTGATGTAGATCCCTTAGATTTTGTTAATATGCTTTGCTCTTGTCAAAATCAATTACAGAAAGGCGAACCTCGTCATTGTGGAAATTTAAAAGGAGGCTGGTTTGATCCACTACTTTTAGTATCACCTTTTGATCCTACTTGTGAAACAAAATTTAGATATAAGCCTGATGGGTTGATTAGTCCCGCCGATCCAAATGACCAAGCAGCTAAGGAGACTATCGACAGACTTGGTTTAAATATTCCCAAACTAATAGCCTTGCGTAAAGGTGCGATCGAGTTATTCTTAAATAGCACTCCTAGCGCGTCTGAGCTACAAAAATTTGTTGCTGACTATCTCCAAGAAAATTCACAGGGGAGATTCAGTCAATTTTGGACAACTATTAAATATCTATATGAAAGTGGAGATTTAGGAATCTAAGGAATATTTGGAGTGGTCGGAGGACTGACGCGCTGTTTTTTGAATGCAGGTTTGATTTGCTCAATCGGTGAAGCGGATGTCGCGGGAGTAGTCGCCAGTTCACGATCTGGCACAATGTAAATTGTTTCTACCTGTTGATTATCTTGGGGAGCCGCCAGAAATTTGCCTTCACTAACAAGATAGGTGATTGTTTGCGCCTTGATGCTATTTACACCCTCCTGCGTAACTACAACATTGCCTGTTAAAACGACACGCTGCTCCTTGGAGAAATATTGAGCTTGCTCAGCGATCGCATCGATTTGTCGAGCAGGATAGGTCATTTTCACGTTGCCTGTAGCTGTGACTACACCCGTAATCGAGTTTGCTTCTTGAACATCAGCGCGAATTGTGAGTGCTGTGTTTGCATTTTGGGCTTGAGTTGAAGATAAACCGCTAGCAGCGATCGCTACGACTGAAATAGAAATTAGGAATAATTTGGTAATTGGTGATGTTTTTTTCATTTTCTTGCTTTTTACTTTCTACTGTTTACTTTTTACTTGCATACAAATGATTTCTACCACCTCTTCTATACTCAGACCATCCGTATTAACTAAAGTTGCATCTTCTGCTTGGATTAAGGGCGCATGGGTGCGGGTGGAATCTTGCCGATCGCGTTCGCTAATTTCCTTTTCTAATGTAGCGAGATCGGGGGCAACTTGACCTTGGGCTATCAGGTCGGCATGACGGCGTTTAGCGCGTTCTGAGGCTGAAGCAGTTAAAAAGATTTTCACCTCTGCATCAGGAAATACATGGGTTCCAATGTCGCGCCCCTCCATGACTACACCGCCTGACTGACCAATGATTTGCTGTTGTTTGACCAAAATTTCGCGCACACCCGATTGGGCGGCGATCGCTGATACATTGGTGGTAACTTCAGGCTGACGGATGGCGGTAGTAACATCTTCATCATTTAGCCAGACTTGCATGGGCTGCCCTACGATCGCATTGGCAAAAAGTTGAATTTGCGATTTAGTGGCGATCGCTTCCACTTTTTGGTGATCATTTAAATCAATCCCTTCGCGCAACACCGCTAGAGTGACGCTGCGATACATGGCTCCCGTATCTAAAAATAACAAACCTAATTTATTGGCAACCAGTTTTGTCACCGTGGATTTACCAGCTCCTGCGGGACCATCAATGGCGATGATTGGTTTTCTAGGGGTGATGGTCTGACTTAGCAAAATATTATCGATTAAACGTGTATTTCCAATTCGAGCGGCGATCGCCAACATTAACTCCGAACTAGAGGTAATTGTATGGCATGGTTGCATGGTTTTGACATCGACCAACTCAATATATTCTAGGGCGATCGCAGGTAGCTTAGACAAATAATCTCTGGAGGCAGCAAGGATTGCTGTTGGTGAAATTTGGGCGTAATCTTGGGAGCTATCTTTAGAGAATATTTGTTTGCCTTTTAACAAGCTCTGATAAAGATGGGGCGCAAGCAGGCGATCGCTCTCTGAGAGATATTGATTGCGAGAACTGTAGGCTAATCCACTCAATTCACGCAAGGTTGGACAGCCAATAATCTCGACAGACAGGTTCAAATCATTGACTAAGCGGCGAATAATTGCTAGTTGCTGACCATCTTTTTCACCGAAATAAGCGCGATCTGGCTGCACGATATTTAAGAGGTTAGTCACGATTGTCGCTACACCTTGAAAATGCCCAATCCGCGATCTCCCACACATAATATTCATCATTTCGGGCGGTGGGATTACTTGCGTCACGTTAGGATCATTTACGCCAATTTCCTCGGCGCTAGGCGCAAAAATTGCATCTACACCCGCAGTCTCACAAATCTGGCGATCGCTTTCTAACGTGCGGGGATATTTCTCAAAATCTTCACCCTTACCAAATTGGAGCGGATTCACAAATATACTCACAACCACGCAAGTATTTTCCGCACGAGCGCGATCGATCAAGCTCAAATGTCCAATATGCAAAGCTCCCATAGTTGGGACAAGTCCCACGGAGGTTTGGACGATGGTTCGCTTTGATTTTAGGTAGTTACGCAAAGATGCGATCGTGGTAAATATCTGGGTCACGCTTTATTCTTTCCCTTCACCTAGTTTCTCTTTCACAAAATCGCGAAATTTTAGTTCGGCGGCAATTTCATCTTGTCGAGCTTCTGCTAGAAAATTATAGAGATATTCCTTCTGCATCCAAGGAAAAGTAGGACTGCAATCGCATTCCTGATAACGCATTTCTTGATTCGTCTCTTCCAATGTATAAATCTTTAATTCCTGACCGTTATAACGCCAAAACTCAAGCACACCCATACTCTCATAAAGCTTATTTTTATTAATGTCGGTATGAGTAATATCCACTTCCACAACGAGATCTGGTGGCGGATCTTGGCTATCCAGCTAATTCCTGTCAGAGCAACTCGATTTTCGCCATCTTTAATGACATCGCTTATTACATTACTAACGACATCGCTAGATTGCGTAGTGGATAAATTAGCTTCGGGTGGTGAAATTGTAAGAACCATATATTAGCCACAAATATGTTTTTTTAATTTATTCGGATTTAAAATTCATCTTCAAAAATACGCTGAAGAATACGCCGATTTTCAACCTGCAAGCCTTTCACTTCGGATTGCATTTCCCTAACATCAATCTGCATCTCCCGAATAGCCTGCCACTGGCTTTCTTGACTTTGGGTTAATCGAGTGACGGCTGCTAATAGAGTCTCGACAGCCGCATCATTACGCGCTTGGCTTTCGCCTAATTTGTTGAATAGTCGAGATGCTTCAAAAATAAAGCTATCCAATTTAACGCTGGTCGATTCCACAGTAGATGCCAACCGATCTAATCGTTCATCCGTCCATTGTGCTGTCATTTATTTAGCTCATTTTTTAATCGTTTAGATTGGTTATAACATTAAACAGAAAAATTGAGTTTATTCTTGCCTTGCAAAAATTGTCATGATAAGTTTCGATTTATCTAAGCCCCTAAACCCCAAAATTCTGGAGGAATTTGAAAGAATTTTAGTTTCTTGTTCTCCAAAAATTGGGGGCTAGGGGCGACTAATTAAATTAAAGATATTTTTGCAAGATAACTTTCAAGTGATCGCGGCTTGCATCAGAGACTTTACTCAGATCGGTCAGGATCGAAGTTTTGAGCGCATGGTGCGCTTCCGATTTAGGGGGATTCGCGGCAATTTTAGCGACAGCATTTTGAATCACCGCTTGAGCATTTAGGGCATTTTTTTGTAAATTCTGGACAATCATTTCCACAGTGACGCTCTCATGCTCCTCATGCCAGCAGTCGTAATCGGTGACAAGCGCTAAAGTCGCGTAGGAAATTTCCGCTTCACGGGCAAGCTTTGCCTCGGTGACATTGGTCATGCCGATCACCTTTGCGCCCCAACTCCGATGCAGGATCGATTCCGCCTTGGTAGAGAAAGCCGGTCCCTCCATACAGACATAAATCCCACCTTTATGTACCTTGCTGCGCCCTAAATCGACCATTTCCGCAGATGCGGCTAACACTGATAGCAACGATTTGCAAATTGGCTCGGCAAAGGCAACGTGAGCGACTATTCCTTCTCCAAAAAAGGTGGATGTGCGGCTGACGGTGCGATCGATAAATTGGTCGGGAAGAACAATATCGAGAGGTCTAGCATATTCTTGTAATGAACCAACTGCCGAAGCGGAGATGATATATTCCACGCCCAAACTTTTCATGGCATAGACATTGGCGCGATAGGGAACTTCGGTGGGGAGAAGATGGTGCGATCGCCCATGTCTGGCTAAGAAGACGACGGGAGTTCCTGATAATTTGCCATAGATAAATACATCTGATGTTTTGCCGAAAGGCGTATCGATGCTAATTTCTTGAATATCGGTGAGGGCGGACATTTTATAAAGTCCACTGCCGCCAATAATGCCGATCTGTGCGTTAACTGTCATAGGTTTTGTAAAGGGTGATTTTTGGATAAAACTTAAGCTTTTGCTTCAACTCGCAACTCTGTCAACAAATCATTTAACTGCTCGGTGGTAGCGTGATAAACCTCACCACAAAAATGACAAGTAGCCTCAGCGCCATGATCCTCATTGATCATCGATCGCAGGTCTTCTTCACCAAACATTTTGATCGCCGCTAACATGCGATCGAGTGTGCAAGGGCAGTAAAAGCGAACATCTTTGGTCAAGGGTAATATATCAATCTCCATGTCCGCAAAAAGCTCAAGCATCACATCCTCGATCGCTTTGCCTTCTGCTAGCAAATCCTTGAATTTAGTGATATCGCTCTTAACTTCTAATTGTTTGATCAGATCTTCTTGCGATAGATTCGCTGTTTTGGCGGCTCTTAATGCGGCTTTTGGCATGATTTGCAATAACAGCCCTGCGGCAAACTTTACGGGTAATTGATCGCTTTCAGTATCTGTAAGAATTTCCGTAAGAATTAATTTGGAGTAGGTTTGTTCAGATGTCGCCAGAAACCATGACACATCATCGGCGATGTTGCCTGAAATTAATTCGACAGTGCTGCTATGGGGTTCGCCATAACCGACATCACGCAAAACCTTCATTAGTCCTGTAGCGCCGATCGCTTTGCCAACATCTTGATTGCCATCAGCAAGTTTCGGCACATCAAACAGGGGATGGGAGATAAAACCGCGTACAGTGCCATTAAAGCCAGCATCGGCATAAACTAGCCCTAACCCACCATCGCCAGCAATTCGTACATTAACCCTAGCTTGTGGCTGTTTCATATTTGATGTGAGCAGCAAACTCGCACTCATTGCTCTACCCAAAGCGGCGATCGCTACTGGCGATAAGCGATGGCGGCGATAGGCTTCATTTAAAGAATCGGTGATATTTACACCCACAACCCTGACTCTACCGTTGGCAGCAGTAGCCCGAACTAAGCGATCGCTCATTAAAATTTTTCCCTAACGTCTGCCCCCTATTTTACTCTTTATATAGATATATAGATCCAGCACGGGCTATCTCGGTAAATTGCGATCGCCTGTTTATTTGGTTACAAAATTTAACTTGACCTTGTATATGGGTATAAGCCATAGGATGACGCTCATTAAGTTTCGTGGAAATACTGATGAGTCACCTAGCTACCCGTCTACGCGAAGGTACGCAAAAATCCCATACTGCTGCCGAGAATACCGCATTTATGAAATGCTTTCTCAAGGGAATTGTGGAAATTGTTCCTTTTAGAAAATTATTGGCAAATCTCTATCTTGTTTACAGTACGCTCGAAGCAGAATTTAATCGCCATGCCGATCATCCCATCGTCGGCAAAATGTATTTTCGCGAACTCGATCGCCAAGCTAATTTGGAACAAGATTTAGCTTTCTATTATGGTGATGATTGGCGCTCAGAAATTGTGCCTCTGAAAGCTGGACAGGTTTACGTTGATCGCCTTAAGGAAATTTCTAATACAAGTCCTGAATTGCTGATTGCTCATTCCTACACCCGCTATATGGGCGATTTGTCGGGCGGTCAAGCTTTAAATCATATCGTGCGATCGGCGCTAGACTTGCCAAGCGATCGGGGTACGACTTTTTATGAATTCGAGCAGTTGCCAACGGTAGAAGCCAAGCGAGAGTTCAAAGAGAAGTATCGTCAAGCTTTGGATTCTCTATCTCTAGATGAAGAAACGGTTTTGAGAATTGTGGAAGAAGCGAACTATGCCTTTACGCTCAATCGGAATGTGGTTGATGAATTGGAACCTGATGTCAGAGCCGTGGTTGATCCCCATGTTTTTGCCCTACTGACTAAGCAGGATCGTGTCGGCAGCACCACGCATCATCATGGTCAACAAGCCGCTTAGAGTTCATTTAAGAACTAATGTTACGTGGAACGTAGATGATGAATCTCTTGCTGCTAGCGTAACAGGGCAAGCACGGGGGCATTGCCCCTACCTGAGAAATTCATGTTTTGTAGGGGCTGCGCCCCCGTGCCAGCCCCCAACCTTGGGGATCTAGACAAATATAAAAAGGAATTGAGTGAATGACCACAGCCGTACAAACAGTTAAATTTGATATTAATTTATTACATAAATACAATCAGCCCGTACCCCGCTATACCAGCTACCCGCCAGCGACCGAGCTAAAGGAAGAGTTTGCAGAGATAGATTTTCGGGGTGCGATCGCCGCAGGAAATCTCCAAAAAACACCGCTATCACTCTACGCGCATATTCCCTTTTGTGACGAACCATGTTATTTTTGCGGTTGCAACACCGTCATTAGTAATCGCAAGGAAATTGCGGAACCCTATTTGGGTTATTTGATTCGTCACATTGAACAGGTTGCGGCAACGGTGGATCGCGATCGCCTAGTCCAGCAAATGCATTGGGGCGGCGGTACTCCTAATTATTTTTCCTTCGATCAAGCGGAACGTCTGTGGCAAAGTCTGCAAAAGCATTTTACATTTGCCGCCGATGCCGAAATTTCGATTGAAGTAAATCCGCGATCGCTGACTAAGGAATATTTGCAAGGTTTGAGAAATCTTGGCTTTAATCGCATTAGCTTTGGGATTCAAGACTTTAATCCCAAGGTGCAAGAAGCGGTTAATCGCATTCAACCAGAAGAAATGCTGTTTCAGGGAATGGAATGGATGCGCGAAGTGGGCTTTGAAGGCGTAAATGTTGATTTAATCTACGGACTGCCCTACCAAACTTTAGAGACAATTCGCGAAACCCTTGCCAAAACGATCGCCCTCGATCCCGATCGCATTGCTGTCTTTAACTTTGCCTATGTGCCTTGGTTGAAGCCATTGCAAAAGAAAAAGATTGATCCCGCAACCTTGCCTTCACCTGAAGAGAAATTGCAAATTATGCAGATGACGATTGAAACTCTAACTAAGCATGGTTATGTGTTTATCGGCATGGATCACTTCGCCAAACCCAATGATGAATTGGCGATCGCCCAACGTGAAGGTAATTTACACCGTAATTTCCAAGGATATACCACCAAACCCGAATCCGATCTTTTAGGCTTTGGCATGACTTCCATCAGTATGTTGCAAAATGTCTATACCCAAAATCACAAGGGTTTGCAGGATTTTTATAAGGCGATCGATGCGAGCGAATTGCCGATTGAGCGGGGTGTCACCCTCAATGATGATGATATTTTGCGTCGTTCGATCATTATGGAACTGATGTGTCAATTTGAACTTTCTCAAGAGGAGATTGAATCTAAATATCACTTAACCTGCGATCGCGATTTTGGCAAATATTTTGCTCCCGAACGCTTAAAACTACGGCAGTTAGAGGCTGATGGTTTGATTTCACTGGAACCAGATCACATTGAAGTTACTCCTGCGGGAAGGTTGCTGATTCGCAATATTGCTTCAGTGTTTGATTCCTATCTCACTAAAAATGATACTGGCAAGTTCTCAAAGGCTATTTGATCGCGTAGGGGCAATTCATGAATTACCCCTATGCCGAAATTATTCTTTCAGCGTCTCTATCACTAAGCTAAATACATGACACTTATTTTGACTAAACCGATCGCTTGTTGGCAAGAAGAATATCTTACTGGGAACTCACAGGTTGATGGACAACATCAGCAAATCTTTGAGCTTGTCAATACTCTCCATGATGCTGTCGTCACTGGGGCGAATATTACCGTTCTCCAAGAGCTTCTAGAAGGTCTTGCGAATCACACCATTGAGCATTTTCAAACGGAAGAAGCTTTGATGATGGCAGTAAAGTATCCCGACTACAATCGTCATAAGCAAACCCACGATCGCCTCCTAGCTACGGTCAATAGTTTATTAATCCAAATTCGCGATTGCCATACCGTAACCATCGACATCACCCAGTTTCTCATGGACTGGTTGGCGCACCATATCAAGGGCGAAGATCGGAAAATGATTAAATTCTTTCAGAATCTCTAATTTTATAAAAAGCCCTATAACTAACTACTACTATGGTTTCCATTCAATCCAAGCCCGAACCCGAACTTCTCCGTGAAGGTATCAAAGTTCCTGTCAAAGAGACATTACTAACGCCCAGATTTTATACCACAGACTATGACAAGGTGGCGAAGATGGATGTGTCATCGCAACAGGCGGAGCTAGAAGCTGTTGTGGAAGAGCTTCGCGTTGATTATAATCGCAATCATTACAAGCGAAATGACGACTTTAAACAGTCTTGGGAGCATATTGACGGTGAAACCCGCGCCGCTTTTATTGATTTTCTAGAGCGCTCCTGTACTTCTGAATTTTCAGGGTTTCTGCTATTTAAAGAACTGTCCCGTCAACTAAGCGATCGCAGTCCCCTGTTAGCCGAAGCCTTTAACTTGATGGCAAGGGATGAAGCACGTCACGCAGGATTTTTGAATAAAGCGATGAAGGATTTTAATCTGTCGTTGGACTTGGTGAATATGACCAAAAAACGCAGCTACACCTTCTTTAAACCAGAATGGGTAATCTATTCTGTCTATTTATCCGAGAAAATTGGTTACTGGCGCTATATTTTGGTGCATTACCATTTACAGGCTCATCCCGAAAATCAATTTTATCCTCTCTTCCAGTATTTTGAAAGCTGGTGTCAAGATGAGAACCGTCATGGCGATTTCTTTAAAGTGTTGTTGCGATCGCAGCCAGCGCTATGGGGAACATGGAAAGCAAAATTATGGGCGCGATTCTTTTTGTTGACGGTGTTTGCGACCCATACTCTGACGGTCTTTGAACGGGCTGATTTCTATAAGTCGATTGGCTTGGATGCGCGTGAGTACAATAAACAAGTTGTGATCAATACCAATAGAACCGCTCTTAGCGCTTTTCCTGCGGTGCTTGATACCAACCATCCCGACTTTTTCCCTAGATTAGAAAAATGTGTTGATTACAATGTCCAACTGATGGCAATTGATAACAGCGATCGCCCTGAATTCATCAAAAAAATTCAAAAGTTGCCTTTATTCGTCGCGATTTTCTGGCAAATCTTACGGGTTTATTTGATCAAGCCCATTGATGCTGAAGCCCAACGCGGCATTGTCCGTTAAATTCCATAGAGCTAATTATCTAACTAAATTTTTAAGAGCGGCGCATAGCGCCGTTTTTTGTGAGGAATTTTTCTTACGGTAAAAATGGTTAAAAGTCAAAAAAAATGTTAATTTTTGGTAGAGCCGCTTTTCTTAACCAGAAATAGACACCAATGGAGTTATCCAATTCTCTGACTAAACCTAGCCGACATATTGAGACACCTTTACTAGAATTACATGATGTCCATAAAACTTTCGGCACAAATACTGTCCTCAATGGTGTCGATCTGACGGTGAATACTGGGGAGGCGATCGCCATTATCGGACCCTCTGGTACTGGCAAATCGACAATTTTGCGCCTTGTATGTGGTTTGCTTGCGCCAGACGCAGGGAAAGTTTACGTCAATGGCAATCTGGTGACGACTGAGGATATCCAAGATGAAAGCTATGGCTTAAGCATTGGCATGGTCTTTCAAAATGCCGCTTTGTTTGACTCGCTCACGGTTGCCGAAAATGTCGGATTTGCTCTGTTTGAACATTCGCGGTTGTCACGGCGCGAGATTTATCGGCTAGTTGAACAAAAACTTGCCCTCGTGGGGCTAGAAAATATTAGCGATCGCTATCCGAGTCAACTATCAGGGGGGATGAAAAAGCGCGTTAGCTTCGCCCGTGCGATCATGGATGATCCGACGGCGCATAGTGAAACGAAAAAAGTCTTGCTTTATGACGAGCCGACGGCGGGGCTAGATCCTGTCGCTTCCACGATTATCGAAGACTTGATGCGATCGCTACGTGAACAAAAAGTCTGTGATAGTTATATCGTTGTCACTCACCAAGACAGTACTATCCGCCGTACCAGCGATCGCCTGATCGTTTTATATCGGGGATTAGTGCGCTATGAAGGGAATGTGAGTACAATTGATGCGACCGACAATCCTTATGTGAGACAATTTTTCAGTGGCAGCATTGACGGGCCGATTCAACTTTTGACCAAGGAGGTATGAGACTCGTGCAGCGAAAAACATTACGCGACGGTGCGCTTGGTTTATTTATCATCGGTGGAGTAGTGGCTCTTGGGGGATCATTACTCTGGTTGCGCGGACTACAACTGAATAGCTCCAAGTTTACATTTACGATTAAAATGCCCGATGCCAGTGGTTTAAATAGTGGCTCTGTCGTCAGGTTTCGCGGCGTAGAAGTGGGGCGAGTAACTTCTCTCACCACCCAAACTGAGGGTGTTAATGTCCTAGTCAGCATCGAGAACTCAAAATTAGTGATTCCCAAGCAATCCGTTGCCCAAACTAATCAAAGCGGTTTTTTGGGCAATACCAACATCGATATTTTTCCGCCCAAGGAAAAACTGGCGATCGATCCGAATCTAAATCCTTTAGCCAAAGATTGCAATGGTGAGCTAATTGTCTGTCAAGGTGGCGAAGTGATCGGATCGCAAGGGGTGAGCTTTGTCGCTCTGCTCAGAGATTCCAGCGCCACCCTCCGCAAAATTAACAATGAAAATTTAGTTGAAAATCTCAATGAAACCCTAGTTGCCGCCAAAGCTACGGCTCGAAGCATCCAAAAATTAACCGATTCCGCAAATCGTGTCTTGGGGACTTTCGAGGGGCAGATCGTCAAATTTGGCAATACAGCCGATGCGATAAGTGGCGCAGCGACTAAAGTTGGCAATGTGGCGAATAGCGCCCAAGATTTGATCGAGGTCAATCGCGAAAAACTAGCACAAACCCTTGATGGGATCGCCGCCACATCCAGAGAAGCCCAAGCATTGCTGGCGAGTGCTAAACCCTTATTAAGCGATGGTAAGTTAATCGCCAATCTTCAGAAGCTGTCGGAAAATGCCGCCGAAACATCGGTAAATCTGCGGAAAGTTTCGGGTGAGCTAAACGATCCTACGACGATCGCCTCTTTGCGAGAAACCCTTGATTCGGCGCGAGCGACTTTTGCCAATGCCAAGAAAATTACCGCCGATCTCGATGAACTGACGGGTGATCCCAAGCTGCGTAGCAACATTCGCAATTTGATTAATGGCTTGGGCGGTTTGCTGTCCACAGCGCCTAATCTCGATAACTTACCGAGTAAAGCGATCGCGGATGAACCGAGATCAACTGTGGAAGTAGCTCAAAATAAACGATTAAAACCATCAAATAGCGATCATCGATGAACCTATCTCCCAGTCAAGTATGGCTACTTATCGGTGTCGTGCTTTGTGCGATCGAGATGCTAGTCCCAATACCCACTTTTTTGATTGCGGGAGCAATGGGAATTGCCGCCCTATTTGTAGCAGCGATCGCCCTTATTTTCCCGATCCCCGCACTATTAATATTGGCTTGGATGTTGATCTCTGGGCTATTGGTAATGCTCTCGCGGCGATTGATCCCCAAGGATTCACATCAACTGAAAGACTCAACCGAGGGCTTGACCTTGACAGCAATTCCCGCAGGGGAGACGGGACGGGTGCAGTATGAAGGTAATTCATGGAAGGCTAGATGTGATGATCCCCACATAGCGATCGCGGCTCAACAAAAAGTAATCGTATTGAGACGGCAAGGCACGACATTAATCGTGGTTCCTGAAAATTGGCTTGAGAAACATTAAATAAAAATTATTTTTAAAAATTTTTAAATTTATTCGTCGAAAGTTTTCCACAGAGTTTTCCACAGTTATAAAGGGTTTTTCCACAGATAACTATTGGTTTTCCACAGGTTGTTTATTAAGGTTAAGAGAGCATATCCCTACTGGTTAAGGATTCATTAACCGCTAAGTAAATCCACTTGGGGAAACCTAGTATGACTTGATTAACGTAAAGATATGTAAACAAAAACAGGCTAAACTACTGATTAATTGAACTCAGTTTCATTTATTTATCATCAATCCTTAACTTTTCGTCACGTTGACAAGAAGTACAAGTTGAACGCACAATTAAATCCCGACCAATGAGAATAGTTGCGAAATTCCTAATAAAAATCGTTGAACTTGTCGATCTGTTTACGAATATCTGTTTACAAATATAAAGTTGAGGTTTCAGCATGAATAAGCCCGTCAGCATCCTTGCCGAGATTCCTGAAGAACTACATGAAACCCTCAAAAATTATCTAGAATTCCATCCAGACTGGGATCAAGATCGTGTATTTGCTGCCGCCTTGTCCTTATTCCTGTTACAAAATAGTGGTAGCGATCGCCTTGGGTCATCTCTAAATGCATCTCAAAGCTATCGCAGCACTGCCAAAGTGTATTTGAATGCCTTATTTCAGCATTCAGCTTAAAATCTCACTTATAGTGATTTTAAGCTGATCACTTTACATAAAACCAAAAAAGTAGGGGCAATTCATGAATTGCCCCTACTTTTTTGGTTTAGTTTGTTTAGTCCATCCAACCAATATTTTTGTTGTTGATGCGCTGTAGCTGTTCGTTAGAACCCATTGGACGGGAATAGGCGGGGCGATCGCGATTGGGATAAGGCTGCTCAACTGGTTGCTTTCTTGGCGTGGCTCTAGTATTTTGAGAACTAGTGTTTTGCGAAGTTTGATTTTGAGTCACTAACTGAGAAGTTTGTGCTACCTCAACTGATGATTTCAATGATCGTTGGGCTGATTCTACGGACTTACTTAAATCCGCAACCTGAGTTGAGAGTTGAATATTCGCTTCGGCTAACCGTAAGTTGTCGCGCTTCACTTCCACTAATTGCTGCTCTAACTCATTCTTGAAGCTCTCGATCGCCGCTAGGGATTTTTGCAAGAGTTCGACATTGGTTTGACTAAGTTGCAAATCTTGCTGTACATCAGCGATCGTTTGCAACAGTGATGCTTCTTTTTGTTGGGACTGCGCTAGGCTCGATTCTAATACTGAAATTTTTGTCTTAGACTGATCAACAATCTGGGGCGCAACAGCTATGGCAGTTTTTGCAACAGGCTCTGCAACAGTTTCGGCTGTGATCTCAATAACTGGAGATTCAGCTCCTTTTTGGACTTCATCGCGTAATAAATCTGAAATTCCGACTTTTTTTCTAGTTGACATAACTTTAAATTATTAAATTACTATAAAATCCAGAGCATCAGAGTCGCCCACGAAGTGGGCGACTCTGATGCTTAATACTATTTGAGAATATCGCGGCGCAACTCATCGACAACACGGCGATAATCGGCTTCGGCTTCCTTGGCATTTTTGCCCTTCCACTCCGTTACCAATTTCCCCTCTAGGGCTGCCCGTTCATGGGCTTTGTAAGCTCTGACAAAGGCATGGAAAACAGGTACACCAACCTCTAGTAGAGTATTCTGGGCTTCGAGAGCCTCATTGATACATCGAGGATCAACTCGCGTCAATAAAACTCGATGGGGAACTTGGGCGGGACGCACAGTGCTTTTGACAGTTTCGATGAGAGCGGTTAAGTCCATTGGCGCGGGGGGACTTGGTAAAACCAAATAGTCCGCGATCGCTACGACTGTGGCAAGCGCGTTGGAATGTAGCGCGGGCGGTGTATCTACCAATACTAGATCGTAATCACTAAGTTTTGGCAGTTTTTTCAAATGCGTTGGATCGATCTCTTTGGCAATATCAAACCCCATACTTTTATCGCTACGTCCTACCCACCAAGACAAGCTACCCTGCACATCCGCATCAACAATTAACACCTTTGCATCTTGGGCAAAGATTCCTGCCAAGGCGATCGCGGTTGTGGTTTTACCTACGCCCCCTTTTCCGTTCGTAACGACAACAATTTTTGGGGAATTTGTCATAGTGATGTATCTCCTAGTGTCACGCTTTCTTTGGTGGCTTCGTGGCGAATAAAACTGCGATCGCTAGACATACTAGCCCAGCGTTGATCGAGACATCGGCAATATTGAAAATTGCAAAGCGAATAATTCTAATATCAATGAAATCGACTACATAGCCAGCCACAAAGCGATCGATGCCATTCCCAGCCGCCCCAGCCAAAATGAAGCCATAGCCAGCTTGCTCCCATCGAGTTAAGTTTTTGCCAAAGATCCCGAAGACAACGAACCCCAAACTAACAACCATCGATACCCATTTCAGCCAATCAATTTGACCACTAAATAAGCTAAAGGCTGCGCCAGTATTGGTGGTGTGAGTGAAATGAAATTTGTCATCAATGATGGGTAGGGTTTGCCCTACCTTGAGATACTGCACTACCAAGTATTTTGAGGCTTGATCGAGAACTAATCCCAAAATTGCCATAGTCCAGTAGAGTGAGTTCTCGACTTTGCCAGATGCCATAGTTTAGTTAAGGTTTGCGAATTAAAGCGGGTGGATAATTTTCTAGGTTCTGATTTCTAACCTTAATTAATTAAGCCTAACCACGCCAATAAACCCTTGTGGGTAACAAACTCGATCGCTACAGCAATAATAAAGCCAATCATCGCGGCGCGTCCGTTTAAGCGCTCTGCATAAGTGTTAAATCCCATTTTGGGATCGGCAGCCTGTGGCACTTGAGTCGGTTCAGTCATGGGTACAAAATCCTTGCTTTAACATAAAACTTTATCCAATTCTATCGCGATCGCTGACATATACAGCGCTTTGCGCTGAGATGAAATCTAAGAAATTTAAGGTATTGCTTTTTCAAGGGCAAAATTACCAAGCGATCGCTACGCCTGTATGTGTAGCGATCGCCTGACTTTGCAGAGTTAAGTTAATCCGTTAAGATATAGATACTTGCTACTAAATTAAAAATGCTATGTCCGATCGCCTGAAATTTTTCCGCAGGCTGATGTCAGCTTTTGAAGGTACTTCTAATCCTCAACGCGCTGTTGAGCGGGGATTTTATGTCAACTTACCCAATAATCCTATTGAAGAAATTACTGGCAGAGTTGCACTCCGTCCTTCTTCAGTGCATTTGTTATTTGGTGGTATTGGATCGGGGAAGACTACACAATTACTATTAACAAAACAAGCTTTAAATGAGTTAGAAGATATCAAAGCTATTTATGTTGATGTTAGTCTTGTTACAGACATTTCTGATCTTCAGTCTGGCGCTTTAATTGCGATCGCTGGACTTGAATTAATAAAAATCTTAGGTAACACTATCCATTCTGATCTAGAAAATTCAAGGCAAATAATTGAAAAAACAGCATATGGCTATAGTGAAACCGTAACACAATATGTTCCGCCTGTTGGTATTGCTGCTGAGGTGTTGGCAATAGAATTAGAAAGAAAAGGTGGTACAAAAAATGTTGTAGTTAATCATAAAGGTCTGATTTCCCCTGAGAAGCAGGAAAATAAAAAGTCGATTTTAAAAGCTTTTTTTGCTTTGAGTAAAGCTGCAAGATTAACAACAAAAAAAGAAATTATTTTTTTGTTTGATAGTTTAGATCGGTTGAGTGAATCGAAAATATTTATTGATTCTGCACTTAACGATGTAATTGAAATTAGCAAAGCTGAAATTGGAATAGTTCTTGTAGGTTCTATTGTAACGCCATATATGCAGAGAGAAAATATTTCTAGTATTGCAGGATACTCTTACTTCCTTCCATATTTTGATGTTTTTGAAAATGTTGAAGCGCGACAATTTTTTACAGAGATTTTTAAGATTCGAGATCCTGAATATTGCATTATTCCAGATGTACGGGTATTTCTAATATCTAAATCTGGAGGAGTTCTACGCGATTTAATGTCTCTTTGCCAAGCGGCAATTGAAGAAGCTTATATGGATGGATCAGATCAGATTAAAGAGAAACATGCAAACCAAGCAGTTTTAGCCGTAGCTCGTTCAAAAATAATTGGTTTGACTGATTCAAGTGTAGATACTCTGCGTAAAGTTATGACTGAAAAATCATTTTCCCCTAGAACTGCTGAAGACTTTGAATTAATGCTGACAGGTCATATCTTGGAATATAGACATCCTCGCCAACGGTTTGTTGTACATCCAATATTAGCTCCACTTATCGAAAGCATTCCTGTGAGTGTGTCTAATGGATAATAAATTATCTTTTCTACATATCAATAATAAACTATCTTCTGTAGATGAGTTATTGCAAAAAATTGGGGCGCGACCAAATGGGAATATTTGGATGGTTATTGTTGTTGATATTATTGATTTAGAATCGATAGTTACAGATTTGCAAGATACTATCGTGATTTTTAGTGAATGTAATACGGGTACTGTATCTGGTGAATCTGGAGCAAGAGATTTAGTTAAGTTAATTACTGAAGCTTTAGAAGAATATTTATTACTATGGCAACTAGAGTCTTGGGATAGTAATGAGTGGAAAATATTTGATGCTTTGAGAAGTCGATTAGACAAAGAAAATAAAGGAGGATTGCTTGTAATTTCTAAGCAAGCTAATGATTTAATGATACATAATGCCCCTAATTTTGTGAGTTGGTTAGGTGCAAGAATATATTATTTGCAAAAAGACGCAGAAATACTTAGTGATGAAGAATGCGATCTCCGTCTAGCTGCACTACAAGAATGGTCTGGACAAACTAATGAGGATGTAATAGTTTTGGCTGAAAATCGTCAACTACCAACCGATCCAGAATATGGAGAGTGGCTAATTTTACTTAATCGAGGTGACTTGCTTGAGCGACAAAAATAGTTGGGAAAATATTTGTGTAGATGTTCAAGATCGTTCTTTAAGCAATACACCACTGAATGTAAAAAGTGCAAAGGTTCTAAGAGCAGAAATCCAAAAATGTCTGACATTGGCTAGTAATGAAAGAATCTTACTTAATAGGCTAGATGAAATTAATAAACTGTTAAAATTGCGCCCATCATCCGTAATTCTGAAAAAAGGCTATTTTGAAATTATGGGTGGAGGTAAAAACCAAAATCGAGAGTTCGGTATCCCACATTTCAAACTAGATAATGGCTATTGGTTTGATTTTGCGATTACTGTTGATGAAACTTGTAAACTTGCTCAAATTATAGCATTTGATTTTGAAATAAGGTTTCCTCAAAATGAGGGAGAGACTAAAGTTCCATTTCTAAGAATCGATCTTAATCGACCAGACCATAACAACGATGCACGCAATTTACGCTTTCATTTGCATCCTAGCAATGAAGACATCATGATTCATAGTCCCCCTATGTCACCTCTAGAAATTCTTCATATGTTTTTGTATGGAATGAAACCTCGTAATGAGAACAAGCCGCGCTCTTTTTAAAACTTTCAAGCCCCTCCTCAATTTTTGCCATGTATACTCAATGTAAGTTCTTGGACTAAATTTATGACCATGACCGAATTAATGCCACTATTACGGCAAATAAACCGCGCTGAAAAATTACACGTTATGCAATGCCTAGTGTCAGACTTGGCACAAGGCGAATCCGACTTACTCAGACAAGATATGTCTTATCCTATATGGTCGCCCTATGATGCCTTTGAAGTAGCAGATACCATGTTAAAAGTCTTAGCATCAGAGAAAAATACTCATGCGTAAACCTCAAAGATATTCCTATACCACATTCGATCATGCCCTTGGAGAAGCTGGATTTAGACCACTACTTCCCATTACCATTTAGGGACATTTTGCTAGCAATGGATTTGCACTTACTAGCAAAATTAGGACTCCGCGATCCTTACCCCTTCGTTTTCTCCAACACAAAACTGCTAAGCGATCGCTGTACCGACACCACAGGAATCTGGGCGATCGCCTCGGTTGCAAAGGCGTAAGTAAGCAGATTCGCCGCACTCTTGGCATCGATCGCTCGGCTTTGGAGATAGAAGATCTCTTCTGCATCCAATTGACTGACCGTTGCACCGTGGGCGCATTTGACATTATCCGCAAAAATTTCTAATTGCGGTTTCGTATCCACACGCGCTTTGCCTGATAGCAACAGATTACGACTTAGCTGTGCTGAATCAGTTTGTTGAGCCAACTTCGCCACTTGGATTTTGCCATTAAAAACAGCATGGGAACGTCCATCCGCGATGCATTTGTGCAACTGCTTACTGGAACCGTGGGGATAGTTATGGGCGATCGCCGAATGGGTATCGGCAAGCTGTTCGCCATCAATAAAGGCTAGTCCAGTTAAAGAAGTTTCCGTCTGCTCAGCCATCTGATGCACAATCAAGTTCTGGCGCGAAATCTTTGCTCCGATACTAATTGATTGATTCTTATAGACACTATTTTTGGCTTGAGCGATCGCTGTGGTATTGACATGAATCGCCTGATCACCTTGCCACTGAACCTTTGTATGATTCACCTGTGCGCCTTCGGCTAACCAAACTTCCGTTACTGAATTGCAGAAATAAGCGCAATCGTCTTTTCCGACAAAACTCTGCACAAAGGTCAAACTACTATGACTTTCGGCAACTACCAAACAGCGTGGCTGGGTGATTAATGCTTCAGGCTCTGGTTGAGATCCAGAAATTTGAGGTGCAGAAATAAACATTAGCTGAATCGGATTCTCAACGATCAAATTCTTGGGGACAAGAATAATTGCCACATCTTCCATGCAAGCCGTATTCAGACTCGCAAAATAATCGTTAGCATCGGGATGTTGAGCGAGGTGCGATCGCAACTTGGGCAAAATGCGATCGCCTAAAGTTGCCAGATTCCCAACGATTAAGCCATCGACTGCACCAGATGTATCAGAAAACTGGGTGCTATATTCTCCATTCACAAACACAATCAAATTGCCTGAAGCTTCAGGAGCAGAATGCTTGGCAATTAATTCTTCGATATCTGAGGTGGTATCTGGGGCGATCGCCTTTTGATGAGTAAAGTTGAGATTTCCTAAAGAAGAAACATCGGTATACTTCCATTCTTCATCTTTGGTGGTGGGGAAAGTAAGCGTTGAGAGGCGATCGCTAGCTAATTGACGTAGTTCACCGACAAACGCGCTTGTATCCTTATCTAGCTTGATGGTGTCAGAAGCTAAACTGAAAATCTGATCAGCAAACTGTTGACCATTCACAGCGAGTTTACTGCGAGTACTCACTGCACCTTTTAATTCTTGTTCTTCCACTGTTTCAGGAAGTATTTCGGAAAATTGAATAGACATTATGCTAGTACCGCCTCTTCTTCTTTGAGCCAATCGTAGCCTTTCTCTTCCAGTTCCAGAGCCAAATCCTTGCCACCAGTGAGAATGATCTTGCCATTTTCCATGACGTGAATAAAATCAGGGATAATGTAATTGAGTAAGCGCTGATAGTGGGTAATCACTAGGGAAGAATTGAGAGGTGTGGAGAGTTTATTCACGCCGCCAGCGACAATGCGTAATGCATCAATATCTAATCCTGAATCCGTCTCATCAAGAATCGCTAAAGTGGGATCGAGAATTGCCATCTGGAGAATCTCATTACGCTTCTTCTCGCCGCCTGAGAAACCTTCATTAACACTACGGCTCAAAAAAGATGGATTCATTTCTACGATGTCCAACTTCTCTTGAATGAAATCATCAAAATCGATAATATCTAGTTCTTCTAAACCTTTATGCTTTCTCAAATTGTTATAGGAAAGTCGCAAGAAGTCAGAATTCGTTACCCCAGGGATTTCTAATGGATATTGAAAAGCTAAAAATATACCCTCTCTAGATCTAATTTCAGGTTCTAAATCCAATAAATTTTTCCCATTATACCAAATCTCGCCACCTGTGACGGCATAGGCAGGATGACCAGCTAGCACCTTTGAGAAAGTACTTTTGCCTGACCCATTGGGACCCATGATCGCATGGACTTCACCCGCTTTAATCTCTAGATTTAATCCTTTGAGAATCTGGACTCCTCCAACTTCCGCAGTCAAATCCTTGACTGATAAAATTACTTGACTATTTTCGACAATCATTTCTTTTTTCTTAACATTTATCTACCATCTTATCTCAATTTGGATAACGTTACCGCTACAATTCCACGCTCCCACGCTCCAAAGCTGACTCAAATTATTTTTTGTTTTGCGGTGCAGCCTATAAATTATTCTGATGATTGCGGTTGATTGCGATAATATGAGGTGATTAGACATTGATACAAAGTGGACAATACACCATGTCTTACAGTTCTTTTACATTACGCAAGGCTAAAGAAGAATTAAATCTTAATTTTGTAGAAGGTGTGAAATTTTTACCTGATTTGAATCACATTCACCCAATCATTACCCCCAGCCATAACCTAACTGAATTTTTGCTCGAAAGCATCCCACTCGCGATCGCTATGGGATCAGAAAAAGCGCGATCAGAGTTAATTATTTCACCGATTCTCTTTGAATTGAGAAAACAACTTAACCGCAAAATCAGTTTCTTTTCGGGAGAAGAATTTAACGTTGATGAAAGCATTGGTTTAAATGGTGTCTGTGATTTTTTAATCAGTCGCTCTACCGAACAACTCTTTGTGGAATCGCCTGTGGTTGCGATCGTGGAAGCAAAAAAAGATGACTTGAAATCTGGCTTAGGTCAATGTATTGCCGAAATGGTCGCAGCCCAACGTTTTAATTGGCATAGAGAGAATGCTATTGATATAATTTACGGCTGTGTGACCAGTGGAAATCGTTGGATATTTTTAGAATTAAAGGATCAAACTTTAACCATTGATTTGGAAGAATATGTGGTTCCACCTGTGGATTGGCTGCTCAATGCTCTGGCTTGGATGTGTAAACCAAAGCATTGAAGGATTCAAGATTGAAAATCTCAACACATACAATCCAACTACAAAGGTTGAATCCCCATAGCCATTAGTTGCGCTAACAAACGTTCAGCCCTGTCATATTCTTGTTTAGCCCTTTGGCTTTCTTGCTCAGCCCTTTGGTGTTCTTGCTCAGCGTATTGATTTAATTCAAGAGTTGTCAGAAATTTCTGACCATCAGGGCGATAGATTTTCAAATCACCTTCCTCGATCGCAAATCGAATCTGCAAGCGTGGGCTAACCCAATTATGTGTGTCTTCGATTACATTTAGGCGATTTTCATGTTTGTATAGGCTATTCAGTTCGTTGGTTTCAGGATCGTAAATATAATATTCTTCCACTCCATAGCGATCGTAGAATTGCAACTTTTTCGTCATTTCCTTTAACCGATTGCCAGGGGAAAGGATCTCAAATACGACTTGAGGCGCAATATTATTTTCTCGCCACTGTTGATAAGAGCCGCGATCGCCCTTAGCGAGACCAAATGCAACCATTACATCAGGTGCAACGCAAATTTCGGGGTGTCCCTCCACGGGATACCAGAACAAATCGCCTGCCACAAAGACATCGGCGGTATCCGCAAAAATCAGTTCTAAATTTTCTTTGATCAAGACGATCCAGCGAAATTGTATTGTATTGTCAGCCATGGGCTTTCCATCGCTATCAGGATAGATAATTTTTTGGGTTGTGCGTATGGGTAAAGTCGTCATCGTTGAAATTCTCCGAGCCAGACAGAACTAATTTAACATATTACTCAACTTTCAAACTCAACACGATTGAGGCGATCGCCGTTTTCTAAAGGCTTGACTACGGGCTGAATAGTTGCATTTAACATGGCTAAATCACGGCGCTAAATTAGGGCTAAATTACTAAATGGTACTTGATGGGTTTAGGGTAAAGGGAAGAAATCGGGATTCATGATCTGCTCTAAGGAAAAAGGGCAAGTTTCAGGGAAGTTGCTATCGGGTAAATCAGTCTCTGCGATCGCTAGATCTCTAGCTTCATTCCAACTTTCTATCAGTGCTTCATCAATTCGCGATTTTAAACCAGGGTTGCGCCGTAACAATTTGTCGATTGATGTACGCTGCACTCGAATTGTGGCTCGCCAACTGTTAGACCGCCGCCAATGTTGCACTTGCCACTTCAACAAATGCGCGATCAGTTGAATGAACCGTGACTCTAGTTGATCGTAATGCCGATTTCCCAAATCTGTAATTTCCTCAATTAAATGTGAAAGGTCAAGTTGATGGAATTGTCGCTGACGCAAAAGCTCTGACTGTTGATGTGTCCAAGTATAAAAGTCTTGTTCGTAAAGCATATTGTTGTTCATCAAAAAAAGTAAGGACACTCAGGTTTAAATCGACCTATGCTTAGTTACATATTAAGTCTTACGTTAGTTAGTTGATGCGAAATTTTGATGCGAAATACAGAAATTGTAGTAATTGGTGGTGGTGCAGCAGGATTTTTTGGCGCGATTCATGCAGCGCAATTTCCGCATACAAATCTAACTTTAATCGAAGCGGGACGGCAACCCCTTGCGAAGGTGCGAGTTTCGGGCGGTGGGCGCTGCAATGTCACCCATCACTGTTTTGAACCTTCGCAATTAGTACAGAACTATCCCAGAGGTGGTAAAGCCTTACGGGGAGCCTTTTCTCGATTTCAGCCTCTTGATGTGGTGCGCTGGTTTAATGCTGAGGGCGTGAAGTTAAAAACTGAAGCGGATGGGCGGATGTTTCCTGTTACTGATGATTCAGAAACAATTGTCGAAGCATTAATGTTTGCTGCTAAAAAAGCAGGCGTTGTAGTCCTTACAAATGTTTTAGTCCAAAAAGTTGAGTATTTAGGAACTAATAAATTTGATATAACTCTCAAAAATCGTGAGAATTTACTATGCGATCGCCTATTACTCGCCACAGGTAGCAGTCCGTCAGGCTATGCGATCGCAAGATCGCTGGGACATGAACTAGAACCACCCGTTCCTTCTCTATTTACTTTTAATATCAAAGACTCTAAACTCCATGAACTCGCGGGTGTCAGCGTTAATCCTGCGATCGTTAAGTTGATAAGTTCTGTTAGTGCTGAAAAGAAAAAATCATCCCGCAATCAATTAGAACAGTCAGGCGCATTATTAATCACCCATTGGGGTTTGAGTGGTCCCGCCGTCTTGAAGTTGTCAGCATGGGCGGCAAGGGAATTGTATGAATGTAACTATCAAGCCAAATTGGCGGTTAATTGGATTCCCTCTCTCAAAGCGGAAGCCGTGAAGCAAATTTTATTGAGCGCCAAAACCGATCAACCGAAGAAGTTTATATCGAACTATTGTCCCGTTGATGTCTCGTTGCGCCTATGGGAATATTTGCTAGATAAAGCCGAAGTCGAACTAGAAAAGCGCTGGGCGGATGTTTCTAATAAAGCGATTCAGCAAATCACGAATGTATTGACGGCTAGTGAATATGCGATCGCGGGTAAAGGGGTGTTTAAAGAGGAATTTGTCACTTGTGGCGGTGTGCGTTTACAAGATGTAAATTTTCAGACGATGGAAAGTAAAATTTGCTCAGGTTTATTTTTTGCGGGAGAGATCTTAGATATTGATGGCGTGACGGGTGGTTTTAATTTTCAAAATGCATGGACTACAGCTTGGATTGCGGCTCAGGGCTTAAATATGAACTAAAGCGTTTCCCAGTCAAGAAATAGCGGGGCTTCGCCCCGCTATTTCTTGTATCTTTCTATCGATACAGGCGGCTATCCCTACGTTTACCGTCTAGTCATGGTCAGCCAACGTTTCTATAATGGCTTCAGAAACAAATCGTAACCTTTAAAAAAATGGCTGTTAAAAAAGAAGACCCCAAGCGATCGCGGGCAAGACTAATCGGCAATGTGCTTTTGCTGATTGGTGCTGGATTGCTAATTATAAATATATTTTTGCCAAATCTGTTTGCTCCCGCTTTACCGCGTGTTCCCTATAGCCTATTTGTCCATGAAGTCGAAGAAGGGCATGTAGCGCGAGTATATATTGGACAGGATCAAATCAGCTATCAGTTAAAAGGTGTTAGCCCCGAAATTCAAGGCGATGTGATCTCAACAACACCTATTTTTGATTTGAATTTGCCCGAACGTCTTGAAAAGAGTGGCGTGGAATTTGCGGCAGCACCTGTTGCGAAAACAGGCTGGTTCGGCACATTACTTAGTTGGGTGATTCCGCCATTAATTTTTGTCGGTATCTTCCAATTGTTCAGCCGCAATGGTGGCGGTGGCGCTCCTGGTGGCTTACAGATTGGCAAGAGCAAAGCCAAAGTCTATGTCGAAGGTGAAGCTACTAAAACCATGTTTGTCGATGTGGCTGGTGTCGATGAAGCCAAACAAGAACTGCAAGAAATTGTCCAATTTCTCAAAACTCCTGAGAAATACACCAAAATCGGCGCAAAAATTCCTAAAGGCGTATTGTTAGTTGGACCTCCTGGAACTGGTAAAACCTTGCTTGCCAAGGCGGTCGCAGGTGAGGCAGGTGTTCCCTTCTTCAGTATTTCTGGTTCTGAATTCGTAGAACTATTTGTGGGTGTCGGTTCTTCACGAGTCCGCGATTTGTTTGAGCAAGCCAAAAAACAATCACCCTGTATTATTTTCATCGATGAACTTGATGCGATCGGTAAGGCTCGCTCTAGTAATGCGATGTATGGCGGTAACGATGAAAGAGAACAAACTCTGAATCAACTGCTCACAGAAATGGATGGATTTGGTGTTGATGGAACTACTGTAATCGTTCTCGCAGCAACCAACCGCCCTGAAACCCTTGACCAAGCTCTCTTACGTCCAGGCAGATTCGATCGCCAAGTCTTAGTCGATCGCCCTGACAAGAGTGGACGTTTAGCAATTCTCAAAATCCATTCGGCAAAAGTATCCCTCGATCCTAGCGTTGACTTATCGGTGATTGCCACACGCACATCTGGATTTGCGGGTGCTGACTTGGCTAATCTCGTCAATGAAGCGACGCTGCTCGCCGCCCGTGTTGGACGCGAAACGGTTCTACTTGAAGACTTTGCCGAAGCGGTCGAACGAGTGGTTGCTGGTTTGGAGAAAAAGAGTCGCGTTCTCAATGAGAAAGAAAAACGCATTGTCGCTTATCACGAAGTCGGTCATGCTCTGGTTGGAGCGCTTAATCCTGGTAGTGGCAAGGTCGAAAAAATTTCAATTGTCCCTCGTGGCATGGCGGCTCTCGGTTATACGTTGCAACTACCAACGGAAGATCGCTTCTTGTTGAGTAAAGAAGAAATCGAATCTCAAATTGCGACCCTCCTCGGTGGGCGATCGGCAGAAGAAATTATCTTCGGTAGTATCACAACTGGTGCATCCAATGATTTACAACGCGCTACGGAACTTGCGGAAAAGATGGTTACTAGCTACGGTATGAGCGAAGTACTTGGACCTCTTGCTTATCAAAAGCAACAAAATCAATTCCTTGGTGGTATGGAGATGGCGCGGAATGTCAGTCCTGCAACCTCTGAAGCGATCGACAAAGAAATCAAAACTATTGTCGAAAATGCCCATGCTAGTGCGCTAGCGATCCTTAATGAAAATCGTGGTTTGCTGGAGTCTATTTCTGAAAAACTTTTGGAAACAGAGGTAATCGAAGGCGACGTTCTCACCAGCTTGCTTGATCAAGTTAAAGCTGCCACTGTTAGCGTGTAATTGCGATCGAATTTCGCAACCCAAAAACTCAATAAAAGAAAGTCACTGTGGAGATCATGGTGACTTTCTTTTTGATGATGTTCTGGCGCGAGCGATGACACTAAACGCATGGATGATGGCGTTCGGATCGTCTCCTGCTTCCTCAAGGCAAGCTTCCAAATATAATTGAATGTCTTCTTCTGTTTTTAGATGTTCGGCTGAATCCCATCGAGTAGTAATGATAGCCATAACTCAACCCTCTAATTGTTTAACTAGTTCTTCCTTAGCTTTATTTATGTCAGAAGTCTGTCATATGGTTCTGGCTCCACATCGGGAACTTTAGCTAAAATCGCTTCATACTTTAACCGACTACCTCTTTTGGCTCTTTCTTTGAGGTAATTCTCTGTCATTAAAGCAGAGAGTTTTTCTGCGATCGCACTAGATATAAATTGATCGATAGAAATTCCGTCACGACTTGCAAGGTCATGCAAGCTTTTCTGTAATGAATCAGGAATTTGAACTTGAACAATACTCATGGCAACTTTCCTATCAAGCGTAAAAACTCTGAAGGCTCCAGCAAATTTAACCCAAATTGCTCTACACCTGCAAAGTCACGGTACGACTCAACTCTATCATCAGAGGACGACAAAAAAGGTGTGTTAAATTTCATTAACGCACCGTACAAGATCAGCGATCACACTGGCTGGACAGTAAGTTTAAATCCAAGCGCCTTAGCAACTTTAGTTACTGTCGCAAAGGTAGGATTACCATCAGGAGATAACGCTTTGTATAGCCCCTCTCTTGTTAAACCTGATTCTTTTGCCAGCTTAGTCATATTTTTGGCGCGAGCGATGACGCTAAACGCATGGATGATCGCGTTCGGATCGTCTCCTGCTTCCTCAAGACAAGCTTCCAAATATAATTGAATGTCTTCCTCTGTTTTTAGATGTTCGGCTGAATCCCAGCGAGTAGTAATAATAGCCATAACTCAATCCTCTAATTGTTTAACTAGTTCCTTAGCTTTATTTATGTCAGAAGTCTGAGTGCTTTTGTCTCCTCCACACAGAAGTATGACAATAACAGAACCTCTTTGCACAAAATATACTCTATAGCCAGAGCCATAGAATATTCGCATTTCGCTTACTCCTTGACCAACTGGGGCAATGTCACCAAAGTTTCCCATTTCCATGCGATCGATGCGTGCTTGGATACGTGCCTTAGCTTTTTTGTCTCTTAAGTTGGTAAACCAGTTTACGAATATTTCTGTCTGGCGAACTTCAATCATATGTTAACTGTAGTTAACAGTATAAAAATTGTCAATCGCCTATTTTTTTATCCAAAGTTGAAACAGGCGATCGCTCATCAATTATTTATCTTTGCGTCGGAACGCACCGTGAAAGGAATCGCCAATAATCTCAACAGGCGTATCGCTTCGGTATAACGGTCTAGTTGAGCCTCCATATACAATTTTTGGCTTTTATCGATTACCTGAGTAAGGTCGGCTCCAACGCTGTGTTAGCCTGCTTTTGGGGCAAGGATTAGCGCGAAGGTGGTGTTATACTTAGATCGAGCGTAAAAAATCAAGCCCTGTAGCTTTCTTATGACTATGCTGACAACTACTCAATTTGTTCCAATGCTTAGGCAATTGTCTCACTCCGATAAGCTCTTATTGCTTAACTTTCTTGTATCTGAGTTGCTGAGAGAGTCTGGTATTGTGCCGCTATCTATTCAAGACGATTTGCCTAGACAAGGTTTACACGACTCTTTTGAGGCTGCTGCTATTCTTGCTCAAGCATTAAAAGAGAAACAAGAATTGACTCATGGTTAATAAAGTAAGATTTGCTTTCACTGAGGTAGATCCTAGTCTTGGAGCATTAAGCACTCTTCCTTATTTACCATTGACCTTAACTTATCAAGGTCAATCCTTAAATGTTTCGGGTCTCTTGGATACTGGCTCTAGTGTTAATGTCTTACCTTATGAAATGGGGCTGGCATTAGGTGCGGTTTGGGAAGATCGAAGACTATCCTTACCATTAGGAGGTAATTTAGCTAGATTTGAAGCTCGTGCATTGGTTGTCAAAGCCACTGTTGAACAATTTCCTGCGGTGGATTTAGCTTTTGCTTGGACGCAAGATAAATATGCACCGCTAATATTAGGACATATGAATTTCTTTCTTGCATTCGATGTGTGTTTTTACAGAGCCGAATCAGCATTTGAGATTAGCCAAAAATAGTTTGACTAAAAGAAAGAGGTTCGTTACATTTCATTAATGAACCCTCCAAGATTGGCGATCGCACTCCGTGAGCCAAAGTGATAAACAGCACGATGTCCAATGCGGATGCCCCAAGGTTGAGCATCAGGATATCGCTCGAACAATTGGTTAGTCGCTGGCAAAACATGATCGGCGACTTCAAAGGCTCCAGTTTCAATGTCGATCGCTACGATTTTACCTGTATTACCAGATTCTACTTGCTGCCGAATGTTAGCTTCATAGAGTTCTTGCCCACGCCGAGCTAATTCTTCTTTGCTGTAGCGCCGTTGACGAACTGCCATACATTTGACCTTGTTGCGACTTGCCCCATCTATTCTAGCTTGGAGAGTCTTACACTTAACAGTTATTAACGCACCCACAAGATCTGGCGGCAGTTATTGAGAATTATTGCAATAGCAATCCTTGAAAAGCCTATGTCTTCGTTGACAATTTGACGGTTTGGACAAAGCAAAAGTCATAATGAGAATTGCTGTGATTAGTTAGACAACTCATCAAAATGATTCAACACCTAATGAATTAACTTTCACTGAAAAGCTGTGAAAGAGTAGCAAATTGATAGCCTCTTGCTAAAAGAATTGGTAATATTTTTGCTAGAGTTTTTACTGTTCTATGACCTCTTGAATTTCCATCATGCAAAACAATTATAGAGCCTAGTCTTGCATTAAATAGAATATGATTTATTGCAAACCAAGATGATTTGATGTGAGTATCATAAGGAAAAATCGATCCTAAAGCTACCCTATAATCATGCTTTTTGGCTATCTTTAACATTTTTGTATTATACCACTTACGGTTCGCTGATTTTTGAAATAGGTCAAAACATTTGACGGGACAATAAGGATCTCAGGCTTTATGAACTTTTTTTACGAAGTTATTGATTTTCACCTTCTTGTATGCATTACAAATAAATTAAAGCAATAATGACCTTTATTAGTATTAATTATCAATAGTAATGCCAAAAAGTGCAAATTAATGAATGTCATTTGCATTAAGAAAATCAGCGAACGGTAAGATACCAACCAGAGGCTGGACGCATCCATGCAGTTTCTGAAAATCTTGAAATAACTGAGTGAGCTTTTAATAAATCTTCTTCAAATTCTTTAGGCGATAATTTAATGCTTGGCTTATCTTCAGTCATATGATTCCCCAATTCATGCCCATCACTGACTATTGCCTCAACAATTTTTTCATTGCCCAAAATTTGGCTACTAATGAGAAAAAACGTTGCTTTTATTTTATTTTGCTTCAATACATTGAGGATTAACGTTGTTGTATCAGCGTCAGGAGTATCATCAATCGTTAAAGCAATAATAGGTTTATTGCTTTTGCAAAAATATGCAACTTCAGGTATCGTAGAATTAACCAAGTCAAATATAAAGTTGGGTTGAAAAAAAAGAATTAATATTAAGCCCAAGAGAGCTAACAAAAAAGAAACCAATACAATCGCCATCGTGATACTACTTAAAAATACGATTCATCTAATTGTTACAGTCTGTTGAGGCAATATGAACCACAGTAGAATTCCATACAACCGTTACAGGTTAAAATTGTATCCCTTGATAGTTAAACAGGCTGTAAGTCAATACATAATAAAAAGTAACTGAGATAATCCAAGCAAAAAATATTGATAAGTTAAACGAAAAGAATTCTGACAGAAAAATGGAAATATTATAACTATAATTCCAAAACTTATCATTCATAGAGGCAGCCTGATTTAATAGCCACACTTGAGTAAATGTAGCCATTCCTTTGGTCGGGGTTTTTCCTCTTTTATAAAATATAAAACCTTCTATAATGCTCATAAATACAAGGTCGAATAAAAACAAAGTACATAAAATAATGCTTGCAATTAATCCTGATATATTAACTGGAATATACCTGAAATAGAAAAATAATCGACTACATAGAAAATATAATAATACGAGAAATGACGAAATACTTGAAGAAATTAATATAAATGCAAATAGTCCATTGGATAAAAGGTCAAATGAAGTAAAAACATCCTTGGCTACAATCCAAGATGCCATAGAAGCAACTGAAGCTGCGAGAGGACTTGAAACAAAGACTAGTCTCCTATAAAAATTATCTTCGCTATCCCAAAGCTTGTTGAAACCGAAAATTCCACGTCTTAAAATCCCCTTATTTTTATTGTAACAAATCATTCCAGCTATATACCAAAAGATAAAGAGTAACGTTACAGCAAAGGCAAATTTGAAATTATTAGTAGCCAATAAAGAACCGAAAAAAGTATATAATATGTCTCTTGAATGCGAATATAAAATTAATTCTGGGATTATCGCCAGTGGTGGAAATGCGCGAATTCCGCTCATTGCAAGATGTATCGAATTTCTGGAATACTGAACAGCCCAATTGAGCAGAACTTCAAAAAATGCGTATCTTGATGCCAATATCAATAAAAAATACACAATTAATATTATCAATAAACATATAAAGGTTCCTCTAAAAATATCCGAGAACTGAGGAAAAAGATGAGAAGTAATCTTAAGGTAATTAATATATTCTTGCACTAAATTCCTCCATTTTCTGTGGCTTCTTCTGAATTCACTGAAGCTTCTGTCTGATTACTTTCATTATTACCAAGCTCATGTATTCTTTTTTCTAAGTCAGTAATTTTCTGTTTAAGCTCTTCATTTTCAGTTTTTATAATACGAGACTCTTGCTGAGGAGGGTTGAACACAATATGACCCAGAGTATCCTCCGCTTCTGCATAGAATCTGATTAGTTCATCTTCACTTAATGCCTTTGGATTTGAGGTGCGCCTCATCAGTGCTACATTTAATAATCTCCATGCTGTTCTTGCATCCGAAGATTTTCGATCAAGGCTAAACGCACTAATTATAAGCTAATCGGCATTTAAGTTGCAATATCACAATTATTACCTTTGTTTTTTATTTTGCGATTCCACTTAATTATTAGCTCACCTTCATTTAATAACTTGTTTAGAAGATCCTTAAGCTCATCAGTAGATTTAAACAGGCGATGAGCAATATATTCCTTACAAGAATGCCATACTAATTCAATAATATTTAGATCGGGACTATAAGGTGGTAAAAACTCTAAGACTATATTCGGTAAATCACTTTTGACTTTTTGGATAACATCTTTACGTTTGTGATAACTAGCATTATCTAGCACAATAACTACCTTTACTTTCTTGAAATCTTCTGGTGCATTGCCTTGCTCAATCCACTCTTGTTTTAAATTTTCAACCAGTTGATGCAATTGCTCATAAAATATATCACCATTTCCTTTTTTAACAAAAAAACAAATACGTTTTCGGTCAGATTCTCGAATGCATCCCATTACATTTATATGACCTTTTCTGCGCTGTCCTGTTAAGTGTTTACGCTTGCCTTTTTTGCCCCAATTCTTACGGCGAATCACACGCATACTAAAACCTGATTCGTCCCAAAACCATATCTGGATATACTTTGGGTCTTCTTTTGCTAAACCTAAATGTATAGCTAATCTTTTCTTAAAAGCCTCTCTTTTTGCCACATCTTGTTTGTCTTCCAAGCTATATTTCCCCCAAATATATCTATACTTTTTTGCCTTTAATATCCTCCTAATTTGTGAACTGCTTATTTTAATTCCCGTTTCTTTCTCTAAATAAGTTGACAACCGATCTGTTGTCCATCTGCCAAATTCATACCCAAGTTCTGATGGGTCTTTTTCTGTTGTTTCTATTAGCTTTTGTATATATTCTGGCGTTGCTTTTCGATGGTGTTCCTCTTCTCTTTTATTGTGTAAACTTTCTAAATTATTGGGGTCTCCATGTAGTGACCAATAAGCTACTGTTCTTGGTGAACATCCTATAAATTCCGCTATCTCTAGTTGAGTCTTCCCAGTATTTTGTAATAATAAAATCAACACCCTTTCTCTTACGTGTCCCAATTCACTTGTTCGTAATTCATTTTGCAATCTTTTTACTTGATCTTCGCTTAAAAAGTTCCGTGCTGGCATTTTATTATTCTCAGTAAGTCTGTTATTTCATATTACTATTTTTTGCAACTTAAATGCCGATTAGCTTACTGTCGGAATTACATCAGCGCTGAGAGTCAAGATTTGGGTGAACTGCGTAGGGCTGAAATTGTTGTCGCTAACCAACACGATCGATTGACGACCATCGGCAAGTTTTGGACCAAAAGCAATACCTTCGATATTGTCCGTTCCAGTAGGCAAGGCAAGTGAATCAAGATTGAGAAGTAAGCGCTTCTGAACTGGGGCGATCGCCTCAAGTTGCTGGGTAGTCAAGCTCAACAATGAATCAGTTGTGCTGATGTCAGTTGCGCCTTGCAGGGTGATTTCGTAAATCTTGATCGTGTTGCCAGTGTTATTGACAGTGCCAACTGCACCAGTAGCAAAAGATCGCTCAACCGCCAACAAAGTACCGCGATCGTCGATCGCTAGTAAATCCACCAAGCCATTGGTAGCAAATTGACCAGCAGGATTAGGCGCAACAGCCACTTTATCGGTGATGTAGAGATATTCCTTTTCGGGCTGACCGCTTACGAGGTTGTATTGAACGATGCGCGATCGCGTGCCAACGTTAACATCCGCGACTACGCCATCTTGGAACAGCGCGTTCTCAGTGGCGGTGAATAGCGTCTTTTCATCGGGAGAAATCGTCAAGCTTTCAAAAGCCAAGTTATTGCGAACCCCAGCCGTTTGAGTATCGGCAGCGTCAACAATGTTGTTATTATTGGTGTCTACAACTACAGGCGAAAACTTTTTAGAAACAGGGAGCGATTTAACTTCTTGACCAGTAGTTAGCGAGAATTCCTTAATAAAAGGATTGGTAACACGAGTTGCCCCAAGATCGGGTCTGACTTCCCCTTCAGAAGAGATAAAGACCGTACCATTCTTGGTTAAAGCAATACCTTCAGGATCGAGGCTATTCAAAGCAAAGGGATTACCACTCGCATCCTTCAATTGGACAACATTGGTAAAGGTAACTGCATTTGTTGCAGGATTGATCGTGAAAGTGTAAAAACGCGCATTGGAAGAGCGATCGTCAGAAATTGCATAATAGCGATTATTGGCTGCATCATAGGTCACGCCCGACAAACCACCAACTGCAACATCACCCCCATTGATTTTTGCGGCTGCACCAGTTGGGATAAAGCCAGTTGCAAAAGTTGTATTGCCCAGCAACTTAGCCTCAGTGACAGTTTTACCTGCTGGAGTTGCACCAACTAATGCATCTACGTAGACCAGACGGTGGTCAGAGCTTGGGAATCCACCTGGTAGAGAAGAGTTAAATGTGCCGACTAGTGGAAAATTAGCATCGGTGTTAACAGGCCAGAAAACTGCCGAATTGGTAATCTGCAAGTCTGTAGAAGGCAATACATAATCAGTTCTCAAGTTGCCTGGAGCAGTATCCGCAAAGTCAGCCGAGTCAAAACTTGAATTACCTTTGTGATTGTTATTGGCATTGCCCTGTAATGTTGCTTGTTGGGGTGCGCCGAGACTCGCAGGGGTCGAATTGGTATTGATATTAGGATTCAGCAACAATTGACGAATTGCATTATTAAAGCTATCGCCATCAAGAGGATCGGCATTCTGATCGCCCATGATTACAAAGCTAGACCCAGTCGCAATACCGCCCTTGCCACCTTTATCATCTTTAATGTAATCACCCTTGCCTGGGGTGATGTAATCAGACCAAAAGCGAATTTCGTCAGCATTGCGCTTACCATTACGATCTTCAGTTCCGTCAAAAGTTGGTGGTGTGGGGTGACTCAGTAGCAAATGCACTGTCTCGCCATTGACCTTAATCGGCACATCCCAGTGACTCTTAGAAGATAGACGCAATACCTCAATTTCTGCTTGGGAGTAAAATCCATTCAGATTTTCATTCACCGCAGTTGCAGGATTATCCACAGTGGGATCATTAGTAAGTAGATTACCAGGCATATCCTTCCAAAGAAAATTTTGGAAAGTGCGGATATTAGCCGTGTCGATTTCGTATTTAGACAGTAACAGCATCCCAAATTGTCCAGGGAAGTTACCAAATCCAAATGAGTCATCGCCATATCCTGCCGCGCCAACGGTAGTTACAGTAGCTCCGTTATTATTCAGGTCAAATCCTGAGTTAATCCCAGTATTTGATGGTGCGATGTACGCATACTGATAATTAACAGGAGTAGCTCCATTTTGGCTCACTCCAAGGTAATTTTGCCGAAGTAGCTGAACTGGTTGTAGAGGATTTGCCGCCACATAATCAAACTCGTTGATTAGCAGCACATCAGGATTATTGCGCTGAATAATTTCGGCAACAGCCTTAGCTTGAGCATTATTGGGAGTTGAAAGATCGGTGACTAACTGCCCTTCAGCATTGCGATTTAGGGAAGCATTAAACTGGGAAAAGCGAACTGATGTTGTTGCCATGATGTTTATAAGAATTAGATTTAACTTAAATTCAAACGCAATTAGCGATCGCAATGCGATCGCTTTTGTCGATACTTGTGGAATCAATACAAAGAACAAGAACTCGCGCAGCTAGAGTAACTAAGCGGCGATTCTTTCAATTTAAATCTCTTGTCTCAGCTTGATTAAATCCTCCAGTCAGATAACGCCCAAATCTGGATATAGATTTTAGGTAATGCTCACCATTGATAGTACAAGGAGAAATGACGACTCAAGGTTTAGGTCTGGTTATGGATTAGTTAAATTTTTGATGTGATATGGCAGTCCTAAATCCTAAATCATTTATGAGAAAAATATGGCTTCGACTTCGCTCAGCCAGCGTATATCGTTAGCTGAGCGAAGTCGAAGCCTCTCACAACTCACTTAGGATTGCTATAGCGATCGCGAAGATATCCCTAAATTCCCACAAAAACGATCTTTAGAAATCCGAAGAAATATTGTTCAAAGCGATCGCTAGTTTATTTTTGTCTTGCCAACCTGCATAGGCGCTATAAACACAGAGATCACCAGAGCGAATTAGATTACTCCGCACACTGACAAATACATGGGTTATTTGCAAAGGATTTGTCCATTGCCATAATTTAGTTCCATCTGAATAGATTTGAATTACCTTGGCATATTTTAAATTTTGCTCAAAGTTGCGGTTGCTGATTTCAGTGAGATCAAGCGATCGCAGTTTGGCGATTATTTGCAATGTAGCATCAGTTTGAATCGGAGTAATTACAGGATTTGCCCAAAATTCGCGTATTGCTGTCGCCACTTGAGGATGATATTTAAGCGTGGGATGGTTTATCCCCTTGAGGCGGACAAAATGAGCATGGGCAAACTGCGAACAACCGATAGGAACCATACCATCGGTGTTATATCCAATATCACCAACAATAGATGCAGTTGGAATCTGCGAGGCGATCGCTTCGGCAATGGAACGGCGATTTTTGCCGAGATCACGCGCCATTAACGGGAACGATCGTAATGGATCGAATAACCTGCCTAAATCTGAGCCGCCGACGGGTGAACCTATGAGAATCAAACTATGAACTTTAGAAAACCATTCAGGATGACGATTCAGAATTTCCAGCCAAATTAATCCACCCATAGAATGAGCAATGATTCGTAATGGTAAATCTGGATATGTGGCGATCTCTTCTATCGCTATCTTTTCCACTTTGGCGATTAATGGAGCGATCTCTAGCCAAGTGTTAATCCAACCAAGATTGGGAACATAGGTAGGATTATTTGTACTCGTTAGCGATCGGGCTAATCGACCAATGTCTTGATTTGTATCAGCCCAGCCATGCTGCGCGAATAGCATGAAATCTGGTGCGAAATTCGGCATGGAATTCGATTTTAAATGTTAACGTCTGACTCTTACGCCACGATACATTGTACTGTTATCGGGTTTTTTATCTTCTTTGGCTTTGATTTTAGTTTCAGATTTAGATCTAGTTGTATCTTGTTCGGTTTTGTCTGTCCCTCCCCTCTGGTTAACCTGCTCATTAACTTGCATAACTCCCCCACCTAAACTTCTGGCTATAGCTTCTAAAGGTTGAGAAATTAACGAGCAGCCAATCAAAGCTGTCACCCTAACAACTTCAGCCATTAGGTTTTCGCGAGACAGTCGGGGCAGAACGTCAGCCGCGCCGCGCCGCAAAGCCCAACTATGTTCAATATCTTTAATTTTTTCTTGCCTAGGATTAAATAAGACAACTTTGATGGGAGCCTGTTGTTTCGTAATCCATTGACAAACCGAAGAAGATTGTAATGTTTCGGAGTTGGGGCTTTTGATTGACATATCCATCAACAAAAGATCTGGCAGTAATTGGCTGTCGCATTCCCCAAAGAACTTGACAACATCGATCTGTGTTTTTTCCCAAATCACGTCCAATTGCTGAGTTGACAAAGCTGTATGCCACAATTGCCCCTGCTCTTGGTCGGTGTGCATCATTAAAACAGCTTTTTTTTGCTCAGCCATATCGTTTATTTGGTTTCCCCATCAAGATGAGTTACACAATTTAAATTTTTATTAATCACAACTTAACTCATCTAGTAAATACATTTTGTGCCTTTGCTAACTAAAATTCAAAGCAGTTTAAATTTTGATCGTTGCCAAGCCCTCTTGCCAATCAACGGGACAAACCTCATTGGTATGTATTTGGGTGTGTTGAATGGCTTTAAGTGTGCGAATAGTCTCGTCAATACTGCGTCCAAAGGCAAGATTATTGATCGTGGCATGTTGGACAACTCCGACTTTATCGATGATAAATAATCCGCGCAAGGCAATACCAGCATCAGGATCAAGAACATTAAAAGATGTGGCGATCGCTTTAGTAAGATCGGCAACCAATGGGCATCGGATATTACCACCAAGTCCGCCATCCGCTAGAGAGGTTTGAATCCAAGCCAGATGAGCATATTGACTATCTACGGAAATCCCAATCACTTCTGTGTTTAATTTGGCAAACTCATCATAGCGATCGCTGAAGGCGAGAACTTCTGTAGGGCAGACAAACGTGAAATCAAGGGGATAAAAAAATAGGACAACATATTTTTTGCCATAATAACTGGAAAGTCTAATTTTGGTAAATTCCAAGTCAAAGACTGCATCCGCTTCAAAATCTGGAGCATAATTACCCACTCGTAAAAATTCAGACATAACAGGCAACGCTATTTAATTGATATGTTTGATTTGTATTTGGTGTAGATTGTAGCGAATTAGCGAATTATAAATAAATTTCTTTGCATGAATATATCCCCTCTAAACTGGACAGAACTCGAATCCCTCACAGATTTTCAAGCCGATTTTCCAATAGATCGTGTCAATGGTTCCACTAATGCTCAAGCTTGTTTACGCTTATTTGGACATTCAGAATCAGAAGTGCGGGTGACTCTCTATCGCGATCATCATGCATGGTGTCCCTATTGTCAAAAAATTTGGTTGTGGCTAGAGGAAAAACAGATTCCCTATCGCATCGAAAAAGTAACCATGTTTTGTTATGGCGAAAAAGAACTTTGGTACAAGAAAATCGTGCCATCGGGAATGCTACCTGCGATCGCTTTAGATGGACGCATAATTACGGAGAGTGATGATATTCTCATCGCTTTAGAGAAAGTCTTTGGTTCTCTTAATCTTGGTATGAATGATCCGCAAGTTGTGCCAATCAGAAGACTAGAGCGAGTTTTGTTTAGAGCTTGGTGTGAATGGCTTTGTCGTCAGATGAGTTCTGAACGTCAAGAACAGCAACACCGTCAGCAATTTGTCGAAGTTATGTCTAAGGTTGAAGAGGTCTTAGGAAATACCCCTAGCCCCTATTTTTTGAGTGATTTCGGCACAGCCGATGTGATTTTTACGCCCTATGTTGAGCGAATGAATGCGAGTCTCTATTATTACAAAGGCTACTCTCTAAGGGAAGAGAATCCGCACATGTCGAAATGGTTTGATGCAATGGAAAGCCGTTCTACTTATCGCGGTACTCAGAGTGATTTCCATACCCATGCCCACGATTTACCACCACAGATGGGCGGTTGTTGGGAAAATGGCGAACCACAAATGTTAATCAACAAAGCCAAAGTAGATCACGGATCTTGGTTCGGATTGCCTGATGTGACTTATCCCGAACCAGCGAATTCTCGTGCTGAAGCTCTCCAGCGAGTGATTAAGCATCGCCATAATATTATTCGCGTTAATCCTGCCGATGATCAGTTATTTGATACAGCTTTACGTTGTGCCTTGACGAATATGATGACTGATCAAGTCTGCACACCACCTGCGGAATCAGATGTGGCTTTGCGATATTTGCGCGATCGCATTAGTGTTCCCCGCGATATGTCAATCTATGCGGCGAAGCGCTTGCGTGAGGCTTTAGAAAAAACTGCGGCTTTAGTAGGCGATCGCCAGCCAAGTCCAATTCCCTTCCGTAATCGCCGCGATCAATATCCAATTAATTTCAAAACCAAATAAGAAAGAGGGAGCTTTGCGCTCTCTTTCTTGTAACCTGATGTTGCATGGAAGGAGTTCTTGCGATCCTCAGCATTGGGGGCTGGCACGGGGGCGCAGCCCCTACAGAACACGAATTATTCAGGTAGGGGCAATGCCCCCGTGCTTGCCCTGTCACGCTAGCAGCAGGAGATTCATTATCTGCGTTCCACGTAACACCAGCAATAACGTAAAAGCCACGCTTTGCGTGGCTTTTACAATTAAATAAGCGCGAAGCGCTGTATCTAATCTTTTGTGGCTTTGATGGCGTAGTAACCAAGCAATGTCGCCGCCGTAAATCCAGTAAAAAACAGCGCAAACAAAACACTGATACCGCCAGTAATACCCACCTGAGCCAAAATACCTTTGCCCGTCAAAACTTCATTAGTAAAGCCAGCCACCAAACCGATCATCGCCATCCGCCCGTTCCAAGTTTCAGCAAAATTACCGAAACCAAATATTCCAGCACCCGTAGGATTTACATTAAGATCGAAAGATTTAGTAGATTGTGGATCTTCAGGTTGTGGTTTAGTGGGTGTGGATACCATGATTAGTTGCTTTCCTACAGAAGATTAATATTTATTAACTAAAATTTACCCTTAATGTAAACAAATGTAAATCTATCATCAGAAATATGCCCCACTGCCTTAACCCTAGTTGTCAAAAGCCAATTAATCCCGTTGGCACAAAATTTTGTATGAATTGTGGTAAGGGCTTACAGCTAAAAGGGCTGTATGAGGCGATCGCTCTAATTGGTCAGGGAGGAATGGGGCGTACCTTTCGGGCGATTGATTTAGGACGCTTGGGGCAACCCTGTGCGATCAAACAATTTTTACCACAATTTCAAACTCAGCAATCTACAACTCAGTTAATACAAAAGGCGATCGCTCTATTTGAAAGCGAAGCAGCCCAACTTAAAGAACTGGGTTCCCATCCTCAGATTCCTGAATTAATTGCCTATTTTGAAGAAGATGGCTGTTTGTATTTAGTGCAGGAACTAATCGAAGGTGAAAATCTCTACAACGAGTTACAGACTAAGGGGCTTTTTAACGAAACGCAAATTTATCAATTGTTAGATGAAATGTTGCCTGTTCTCCAATTCATCCACGATCGCCAAGTTATTCATCGGGATATTAAGCCAGACAATATTATAAGGAAAAACTCAATTACGAATTACGAATTAGGAATTACGAATTATGAATTGTCAGTTCCTAGTCTGGTTTTAGTTGATTTTGGGGCGGCGAAGAGTTTTATAAATAATACTGCTAATCGTACTGGCACGTTAATTGGTAGTGCGGAATATGTTGCGCCAGAACAGGCAAGGGGAAAGGCGGTTCCGCAAAGTGATCTCTATAGTTTGGGTGTGACTTGTATTCATTTGTTAACAGGGATTTCTCCCTTTGATTTGTATGATGATCTTAGAGATCGCTGGATTTGGCGGGATAAGCTAACCACTTCTATCTCTACTCATTTAGCAGACATTCTCGATCGCCTGTTAGAAAAAGCGATCGCTAATCGTTATGGTTCGGCAAATGAAGTAATTGATGCCTTGCGATCGCCAGATATCAGCAGTATCAAGTTGGTTGACATACCCTATTTATCAGAATTAAAAGAAGCTTTGAGTTTTGGACAATGGCAAGAGGGCGATCGCTTGACAAATAAAATTATTTTGAAACTCGCCGCTAAGGATAAAATCGCAAAATTAACGGCTGTGGATATAAGTCAGATCTCCTGTGATGTTTGGATGGCGATCGATCAGGTATGGATGCGTTCGAGTAATAATCGCTTTGGTTGGACTGTTCAAAAACAGGTATGGCAGGGTCTTGGGGGAAAGTTAATCTATACAAAAGATACCTATTGGCAATTTGCAGATGTTTATGAGAGATTTGCAAATTGCCTCGGATGGCGAAAATCACGCTGGTTAAATCTGGGATTATCACCAAAGATTTGGCGCAAATATGAGAATTTGATCTTTGAGGTTAATGCTCCGCGTGGACATTTACCAAGCTTGTTATTTTGGGAAGGATTTAATTTAGTCGATGCAGTTTTCTATCGCTTAGAGATTTGTGATCAAAATAATTCATAGCTGTAATTTATCCTCGAAGATCCCAAAGAGATTTGCGGCGCTTCGCGCCGCAAATCTCTTTGGGATCATAGGTCTTGTCTACCTAAAGATGGAAAATGTAAAGAAAGATTGCTAACTAGCAAGCAATCTGTTACATTTCTCAATGTAAGGTAACTAATCAAACCAAAGGTAAACCGATTATGTCTGACGATAACCGTAACGTATGGAGCTGGGGCTTCACTGCTGGCGCTGAAAACTGGAATGGTCGCTTAGCGATGATCGGGTTTGTATCGGCTCTTACGATCGAACTAATTAGTGGTCAAGGCGTACTTCACTTCTGGGGCATCCTGTAATTTTTCTATATAAATAAAAAAGAGGCAGTGCTATGCACTGCCTCTTTTTTTATTTGGTTACTTACTCAGCCGCCGCTTCAACTACGTCTTCTACCACAGTCTCAGCTATCGGCTCTTCAGCACTAGGAATTTCTTCGGCATCTCCTTCAACTGCTTCTGGTTCAAGTTTGATTGTCATATAACGAATCACATCATCAGCCAAGCGCATCGATTTTTCTAGGCTTTCAATGGTTTTAGGAACCGCCAAATAATTTACTTGAACGTAAATGCCTTCGCGATGTCCCTTAATGTCATAGGCTAATCTGCGTCGGCCACGATGTTGAATCGTGATCTCTTCTGATTCTTGCTGCACTAAAAATTCTTGATACTTGGCGATCGCCGCATCAGCTTCCAGATCAGGAAGATCAGGGCGCAAAATATACATCGTTTCGTATAAACGCTTAACAGTCATTGATTTATTTCCTTACGGGCAGTTATTTGGCTTCTAGTAATTTGATAGCGATATATTCAATCCTAGAAGCAAGGATCTCTTATTATATCCTGTTTAGGCAAATAAAATGAATTTTTATTTCGAGAACCATCTAATCGGTTGAAAATCAGTTTCACAATAAAATTTACTTCTAGATGCGTTTTCCCCTAGGTTTAATTTTTGGTTTTATATACTAATGGTATAATTAAACGATAAGCTACGCCAAAAGTCTTGTATCCTGAGTTAGGAAAAAGTCTGAAGTGAAAAATATGGCAATAAAGCCCAATACCTTAGCAAACGTTTTAATTGTAGAAGATGAACTCGTTACAGCGAACGCCCTCGCCGATGTATTGTCAGATTTGGGATATAAGGTGATGGCAATAGTTGATAGTAGTGATAGCGCGATCGCTTCAATTACCCGTCAACATCCAGATATTATTTTGATGGATATTAAGTTAAGAGGTGTAGATAGTGGAATTACAGCGGTCAAGGAAATCCATAAAATTGCGTCAATTCCGGTTATATATCTCACTGCTTTTAGCGATTCGGATACTTTAGAACAGGCGATCGCCACTTCTCCCTATGGATATCTCACCAAGCCCCTTCGGTATGCTGAAGTTAACATGGCAATTATCCTTGCCTTAAAAAAATATAAAGAAGAAAAAATATTACAAGAAGCATTAGATAAAGAAAAAGAATTACATCTCTTAAAATCTCGATTATTAGCGATCGCTTCCCATGAGTTTTCTACTCCAATGTCGGTGATTCGACTGCTGATTTGGAAATTACAAAATTTTGAAGGCACTATTAGTAAGGAAAGTAGAGACAAAAATCTAGCCTCAATTCAATCAGCGATTAAAGATATTAATTGGTTGCTGGAAGAGGTAAAATTCATTTCTGCATCAGAATCTGGGAAGTTTCCCTTTCATCCCGAAAGCATTGATGCGATCGCCTATTGTAAACAATTAGTCGAAACCTTTCAGTCAGAAGATAATATTTGTAAATGTCGAATTCAATTTCACAGCCAGAATTCAAGCCAGAAATTAACGCTTGACAAAAAGTTGCTATGGCATATATTTATGAATTTGGTTTCCAATGCAATTAAGTATTCCTATGATGGGGGAAATGTTGACGTTGATTTAACCTGTGATGCTGAGCAGTTGGTTTTAAGTATTCGTGATCATGGTATTGGCATACCTAGTGATTATTTGACAAATCTGTTTTTACCATTTTTAAGGGCTGAGAATGTTGGTAGTGTGAAGGGGTTGGGAATGGGTTTATATATAGCCAAACAAGCCGTGGATGCTCATCATGGCAAAATAGCGGTGGAAAGTGAAGTCAATATTGGCACAAAGTTTACAGTCGTTTTACCCTCGTGGGGTCACTAAGCGATCGCTAATTTTTTGGAGTTGGTACAAAATCGATACTTTTCGCGGTTATCGTTTGGGGATTCTGCCAAATAAATGTATTGTTTAAATAAGTAACTAGGCGCAATTAAATATAAAACCAGAACCGAAACCTGTGGCGCACGCGCAGCGTGCGCCACAGGTTTTAGGGTTTAATATTTAATGAAGTCCACTTACTTATCAGTATTATTAGTCATTATGCTTTTTGGCATTTTGACAAAACTTTAGAGAAAGAACAGAGCAATTAATTATGGGGCGATTAGGAGTTTTACTGCTGAACCTTGGTGGGCCAGACAAGTTAGAAGATGTCCGCCCATTTTTGTACAACTTGTTTTCTGACCCAGAAATCATTCGCTTGCCTTCCCCTTTACTACAAGCTCCTTTGGCTTGGCTAATCTCAAGTCTGCGTTTTAAAAAATCCCAAGCAAATTACAAGAAAATCGGTGGCGGCTCCCCTCTACGCGGCATCACTGAAGCTCAAGGGCAAGCATTAAAATCTCAGCTTCAGCAAAATGGCGCTGACGTTAATGTTTACATTGGAATGCGCTACTGGCATCCTTTCACCGAAGAAGCGATCGCTCAAATTAAACGGGACAAAATCGAAGAATTAGTCGTTTTACCTTTATATCCGCAGTTTTCGATTAGTACCACGGGTTCAAGTTTTCGATTATTGGATCGGATTTGGCAAAATGATCCTGAATTGAAAAAAATTAAATATACAGTTGTACCTTCTTGGTATGAAAATTCTGGTTATTTGCAAGCGATGGCAAACCTGATTGCCACAAAACTCGATCAAGTCAAAGATCCAACTACAGCCCATATTTTCTTTAGCGCTCACGGTGTACCTGTTAGTTACATTGAGGAAGCAGGTGATCCTTATCAAAAAGAAATCGAAACTTGCGCGGCGCTAATCATGAAAAAGCTCGATCGCGCTAACCCTTACACACTCGCATACCAAAGTCGTGTCGGTCCCGTTGAATGGCTACAGCCTTATACTGATGTGGCGATCACTGAACTTGCCGCGCAGGGCGTAAAAGAATTAGTGGTCGTTCCCATTAGTTTTGTGTCTGAGCATATCGAAACCCTCGAAGAAATCGATATGGAATATCGTGAAATTGCTGAACATGCAGGGATTGAAACTTTTGCGCGGGTTCCTGCTCCTGATACTGATCCAACTTTTATTCAAGCTCTAGCTGATATAGTCACCAAAGCTTTAAGCGATCGCCCCATTGCTTTTACTGACACGATCCAACCGCAAAAAAATACCAAGCTTTACCCCCAAGAACGTTGGGAATGGGGAATGACCACTTCTGCGGAAGTCTGGAACGGTCGTTTAGCCATGTTGGGTTTTTTAATCTTGCTCCTAGAGCTATGGCTAGGACGCGGACAAATTTTCCAATAAAAAAGGGGCGCTAGCGCCCCTTTTTTATTAAGACTGGTTAGCCAACAGGCTTTGTTTCGCGGCGAACAGAACCATTTTCTTTTGGTTCACCCTTGATCTTGGTGAGCAGAGAATTCCAACCAAACTTGGTTAGAGCTACAAACCAGTTACCTTCTAGCTCACGGAACATCGCCATGTTTTGATGAAAAGATGCATTTGCTTCATCAACGATGCGCTCAGCAGTTGCGGCATCCACAGGAAGTGTGTCTAAAGCTTCACGGTAGCGCTTTTTGAATTCGCCATGATTGCGAATATCGTTAAACTCATAGAAAGCTGTACCATTTTCATCCTGCAAGCCCATCGCCTCTTTTGCGATTTTCTTGAGGATTTGTCCACCAGACAGATCGCCCATGTAGCGAGTGTAAGCGTGAGCAACCAGTAACACAGGATCGTTAGCGGAAATCTCGCGGATACGCGCCAGATATTTTTCACAAGCAGGTGTGGGCTTGAATTCTTCGCGCCAGTTGGAGCCAAAGTAAAACAGCATGTCGAGTTCTAGACTCTTTTCACGCCATAGTTCGCGGTAGTAAAGCTTACTGAGAACTGGATCATTCTTGTGAACTTCAAACTCAGCTTCGATCGCTTTATACACAAAGTAAAGATTGCCGACGAGTCTGCTATAGGATGTTTTGTCTACTACGCCCTTTAAAAAGCACTTAATAAAATCGGTACTCTCGGCAGCCGAGTGAGATTTTTGTGTACCTACACGCAAAAGCGTTGCTAAACCTTGACTCATGGTTTCTCCTAAACTTTGTTAAATAAAAACGTTATTGGCTTAGATCGGCAGATTGTCATGCTTCCGTCTCTAAACTTTAGATTTGGTATTAAAAACAGCAATAAAAGCAATTTTAAGAATATATTCTGAAACTTGTAATCTAAAGTATTAGCAACTTGCTATAAGTAGGGAGGAATAATTAAGGTAGGATGCGTTAGTGCAACGTAACGCATCAATCAGACACCAATGATGGGTTACGCTATCGCTAACCCATCCTACGGTTAATTCCAAGAACTTACTCATTGCGATCGCTGCTAAAGCCTCAAATCAAAAGCATTTGACATGAGTTTTAATTATATAAGCCAAGTCATAGATAAATTTCTAGTCTGTAACAAATTTTCATCTACCATAGCTCCCATATAATGTAGTCAGGATCTCCTAATTTCTGTAGGTATTCCAGAGAAAAGTTTAAAAGTGCCGCTTTGCGGCACTTTTAAACTTTTCTCTGGGTTTGGTTTTAGCGCAAAGCGCTGTAAGCCATTGCCTGTGGATATAAATTAGAATTTAGTCAAGCTAGCTTGAAAGAGGTAATACATCTTGGTCTTAAGCGGATACGAATACTTACTGGTATTCATCATTGTTTGTACGCTTGTCCCCCTATCGGGGCTAGCATTATCGGCTCTACTCAGTCCAAAACAATCGGGAGCAGCAGGTCGTACTACCTACGAATCTGGATGTGAACCAATTGGGGGAGCATGGATACAGTTTAATATTCGTTATTATATGTTCGCGCTCGCCTTCGTGATCTTCGACGTAGAAACGGTATTTTTATATCCTTGGGCGATCGCCTTTAGTAAACTAGGCTTACTCGCTTTTGTCGAAGCACTTATATTTATTAGCATTCTCGTGTTAGGTCTAGTCTACGCTTGGAGAAAAGGAGCCTTAGAATGGTCATGAAATCCGAAAATGTGGGCTTGGACTTCAGTATCGAAGAACAAACCCAACGCCTCATCAATCCCGCCGCAACGCCACAAGTCACCCAAGACTTATCGAATAATGTCGTTTTGACCACTCTCAATGACCTCTATAACTGGTCGAGAATGTCGAGCTTATGGCCAATGCTCTACGGCACTAGCTGTTGTTTCATCGAATTTGCAGCGATGATTGGCTCCAGATTTGACTTTGACAGATTTGGTTTATTACCCCGTTCTAGCCCCCGTCAAGCTGACCTGATCATCACCGCAGGCACTGTCACGATGAAAATGGCTCCTGCGCTTGTCCGTCTCTATGAACAAATGCAAGAACCGAAATATGTAATCGCGATGGGCGCTTGCACGATCACTGGCGGGATGTTCAGCACTGATTCCTATACCACTGTGCGCGGTGTGGATAAGTTGATTCCCGTTGATGTCTATATCCCAGGGTGTCCTCCTCGTCCTGAAGCGATCATGGATGCAATCATTAAATTGCGGAAAAAGATTGGCACAGAAGGATTTAACGAAAGAGCGAACCTCAATCGTACCCATCGTTATTATGCGGTTAAGCATGAAATGAAGTTGGTTAGTCCGATCCTGACTGGACAATATCTAGAAATGCCTAGCCGTACAACTCCACCACAGGAGTTAGTCCAATCTGGAATTCCATTACCCGCCTTGCAAATGGCTCAGAAGGAGGTCGAGACAGTTGGCAGATAATCAAGCAGAAGCATTAGTCACGACTGAGGTAGCTGCCCCAGTTTCTCAATGGCTAACCAATAACGGTTTTGAACATGAATTTCTAGGATTAGATAAACAGGGCGTTCCCATTCTCAAGGTTGAGCGTCAGTTTTTACTTCCATTCTCCACAGCGCTCTATGCCTATGGCTTTAACTACATGATGTGTCAATGTGGTTATGATGCTGGTGCTGGCGATAGTTTGGTGAGTATGTATCATCTTGCTAAGCTCAGTGATGAGGGAATTGCTAAGAGCGATCGCCTTGAGGAAGTTCGCATTAAGGTATTTCTGCCTCGCACTGATCCTCGTTGTCCATCGGTCTATTGGATCTGGAAAACTGCGGATTGGCAGGAGCGCGAAACCTTCGATATGTATGGCATTATCTACGAAGGACATCCTAATCTCAAGCGGATTCTCATGCCTGAAGACTGGATCGGCTTTCCGATGCGAAAGGATTATGTCACTCCAGACTTTTACGAGTTACAAGACGCATATTAAAAAGAGAAGCACCCAACGGGTGCTTCTTTCTTCCCACAGAATTTTCATATGACATCCAACATAGTTTATCCATCAAAAGAAAAATTATCTCCAGAACAGAAATTTGGTCTAGAGATTGTATCTAAATTTCTTCCAAATCAAGGGAGGGACATATTTATAGCAATTGATCGCACTCAGAGTGTGAGGATTGAGGATGAGGGGAAAGCAAGGATTAAGCAGCTTATTCGTGAGGACTTACAAGTTGGCGATCGCATTTATATTGTCGATTTTGCAACGGATATAGATGATGCAGAGTTAGCTAAAGAGCCAATAGTTATTAGTTCTAATGAGGACAAAACTAAACTGTCGAGTAACTTGAGCTTTGATGCAAATCCTAATTTACGAAACACGGATATTCAAAACGTTGAGTGGAAAATTTATCGGCGATTAGCTGAATTGAATCAAAAGCGACTGATCGATAAAAACCCGATTTATAGTCAATCGGTAATCTGGGTGACAGATGCACCATTATTTACTAAGTCTCCTGCCGATTGGACTGAAACGCCGACTAATAGTCCTTTTCGAGATGCTAATTCTCAACAGAGTAAGGATAGAAATGATTGGTTACAAAGTTTAGATCTGTTAAACAAGCCAGAGCGATCGCGCCAAATTCAAGACAATTACAGATTAACCACAGTTGATATTGCGCCTACAGTTCAGGAGATTTGCACCTATGCGCCTGGCGGACCAACTAATTGTTTGGTTACACCTTATTTGGTGAATCAGTTATGGCTACCAGCATTAATCTTTGGAGTCGGTAGCATTGCTGTGTTAATAGGATTAATTTTGAGTGGCTTACATATTTATGCCAGCCGAAAAGAATGGAAAATCTCTATCAATAATGATCTCAAAAATGTGAGGATGAAGAATCGATATAATTTAGGCGAATATCCTTTTGATTGTGGAGATTCTGAAATTAGAGGCTGTCTTGTACGAAGAGGCAAGGAGCTTTGGTTGGAGCCGATTAAAAGTGACAGGTTCCAAATTTTCTTTAATGGAAAGAAAATCATAAAAAGAGAAAAAATACTCAAAGATTATTTTAGTTTAACTTTGAATCGTGAAAATACGACCTCGAATGAATTTGTTGTGAAAATCACCAAATAATAGAGACTTTAATCTGAGCCTAGAACCGACAGGCGTAAATTTTGCCAATAATCGGGTGTGACTATTTCGGGGTCTGAGTTTAAGCCCTCTTGCAATAAGTTCGCTAATTTTGCTTGAGCTTCTTTTTTTTGCCGATCTTGATTTAACAGTGCTAAGAAATAGTCTGCGACAGTGTTATAACCTCCAGACTGGATCTGTACTTGAATATATTTCTCAAGTTCTTGGGGGATAGGGACGCTAACATTCATGACAATTAAAGTAATAATTTATATTTCTGCCGATCGCCTAAACCACCTTATCGCGCCCAATATTAGCCCGCACCCATTTACGAAACTCCCTTAGGGTTCCACTTTCTCCTAAAGTTAAGCGCTTCTGCACATATTCCATAATAATCTCGGCTGGCAAATCAGGAAAAGATAAACTCTTTTCTATTGGTTGATACTCTCCATTCGCTAAAGCTAGGAATTCCAACCAATAGCCATCATAGCGCCAGACTTCAGGCACACCCAGCAAGGCATATATCGGTAAACGGCGATCGCTAGGGTTGGTAATATCTACTTCTAAAACTAGATCGGGTGGTGGATCTTGTCCCACAATCACATTCTCTTGAGCGCGAATCCTTAACTCATTTTTGAGATAATAACAAGAATCTGGTTCACCACCTATTTTTAATTCAGGTATTTTCATCAGTAAAGAACCTAGACAGCGCATATCAATTTCTAGTTCATCCACAAAAACTGTTAGTAATCTATCAAAAAAACGACTGCTACCTTCGTGGAGTGAGAGTGGAGACATAATTTCTAAAGTGCCATTCAGGTAATGAAATAGAGTTTTGCGGCGATCGCCTAGATCGGCAAGTAAATTTTCAAAGGTGTGCCAACTAACGTTATGCAAGATCACACGATCTTCGGCAAGCGGTCTGCTTTGCTCACACACAGAATTAGTAATAATAGGTTTGCTTAGTGTGGTGGCAGTCATTATGATTTCCTCTATTATTAATAAGATCGGCGATCTTGATTTAGTAATTTACTGCTAGTGAGATAATTTTAGCATTTTGAGATTTTGAGTTTAAAGCGATCGCGGTGGAGTTCCTTGCTGAACTGCTGGCATTAAATCATTTAGCTCCTCAATTCTCAGCATCCGAATGTCTCTAACCGATCCTGAAAACCACGGTAGCGATCGCGACAAGTCGATCACCGCAAGAACACAGGTTACAGCATTGATATTTTCATTACCAAAATAAACGCTACCTTGTTGTCTGACAAAACCGTTGCGCTGTAAAACTTTACCAATCTCGGTATAAGCGTTGTTATAGGGATCGCCATAATTTAGTCTCAGTGCTTCAATATCCATCTCAAAAGCGATCGCGTACACTCTTTCTCCTTTCTGGTTTACCTGTGTTTGTGTTTGATGAGCAACTATTTTAGTCACTTGAGGTTTTAAAATTGTTTGCATAAACACCTTATTTTTTATAAAATTAAAGCTATAATTCTCAGACTTGCCTTAATTGTAAGCAAAGTCCTGAAAAAAGCTTAAACAATCTCCAAATCATTACTGGCTTAGTTAATATGGCTGACAAGAAGTATCAAGGTGTAACAAGGTCTGTTTGTATTGGTTTGGGTGGTACAGGACTCCAAACAATCATGCGTCTGCGCCGTTTAGTTGTTGAACGCTATGGATCTTTGGATAAACTTCCGATTGTGCGTTTTGTGCAGATTGATACAGATAGTGGCTCTTTAGACAATGCAAGTCTTGGTGGTAAAACTTCTCACCGAGGCGTTGATATCAGTCTTAGGGTCAATGAAAAAGTACATGTCGGCATGAAGGCAACCGATGCTGATAATTTACGTACCACCTTAATGAACTCTAAAGATGACACACCCTATGAGCATATTAGAGAATGGTTGCCTGATCATGTAATTCATAACGCGAGGGCAATTGATAAAGGAGCGGGTGGGATTCGATCTGTAGGACGGCTTGCATTTTTTCATAACTATGCAGTAATTAAGGCAGCAATTAACTTTGCCGAAAAGCAAACTGGCGGAGATTATCCCCACCTAGAGGGAGAATTTGCACTACAACAAGATCGTGAGGGACTAAATTTTTTTATAATCGGCTCTCTCTACGGCGGCACTGGAAGTGGTACGTTTTTGGATGTGGCTTATGCTGTCAAAAAGATTTATCCCAATAGTACAGTTTTCGGATATTTAGTTGTCAATCCTGAATTGCCATCAAGAGATGGCGGAAATAATGGTTTTGATCAGCAGGCGAATATTTATGCTGCACTGATGGAACTTGATTTTTATTGTCGTGGTAACAATTTTAGGGCTTTTTACGACAAAAATGATCCGCAATCAAAGATCGAAAGCAATGGGACTGCTCCATTTAATTACACTTTTTTGATTGGTAGGAATACAAACAATCCTATATATGAAATTAAGGAGAAAGACAAGCTTTTTAATTTAATTGCTCAAAAAATTGCAATTGAGTTTTCTAGTACACTAGCTACCAATCTCAAAGCAAAGCGAGATGATTTTAATAAGCATATGAGTGGAGACGATAATTATCCTCGTCCCAATCCTGAGTATTACTTAACATTTGGTTTGGCTGAGATTTACTGCCCAATTGATCGAATTATTGAGATTACTGGGGCAAGAGTAAGCGCCCTATTAATGAAATTCTGGCAAGAAGGATTTGGTCAAGCACCAGATATTATGACCTTAATGCAGATTTTTTATACTACCTATGATTGGTATGACAATATCAACGAACGTAGTGGGTTGCCTGAAAGAAAACTCAGCAAGCTCTCTCTTGAAGGGAATAATACGGCTGATTCGCTAATGACCTCTTGGAAAGGTAATTGTGAAAACAATCTGATAGATATTTGTGAAACTCCTAATGATCGTGAGTCACTGGCAACAGAGCTTAAAAATACTTTTCGCAATCAATTTCGGAAAGTTGAATTTGGTGACACCGATGCAACAAGAGGTGCTTGGTTCACAAAAATCATGCGCGAAGTTCCTACTTATGTGGAAAAATATCGCGAAAACATTGAAGCATTTTCTCTAAAACTACTCGATCCCACAGATGCTATGTTCAGCATTGCTAATACTCAATCATGGGTTATCAAGCTGATTCAAGATCTCAATGATAATCGACGTAGACTAGAAAGGGAAATTGGCGAATTGAGTGAGGAAAAAACACTAGATGGATTAGAATCACGCTGGCGAGAAATGGAATCAGAAATTGAAGAAGAGAACCGTAAATTTGGTAATTTTGGTTTACGCAATAAAAATCAGAATGTTAAAATCATCGCTCGAAGGTACTTAGAAGAAACTCGTAAGGCGATCGAGCATAATCGTAAACTCTTTACCGCTAGACAGTCACTGGAAGTAACAGATGCTTTGACTAAATCTTGTCGAGAGCTTAGTACGGCTTTGACAATTGGCAAAAATAAAGCGGCTGAGATTGAAACTGCGTATGGTCTAATCGAAACTGAAAGAAAGGAGATGAATCTTAATGAACTGAATGGGGAATCAATCTTTACTGAGCAGGATCTAATTAATGCTCAAAATACTTTGATGCCAGAGCAAGATCGGTTGCTAAATTATCAGCAAATTACTGGTAGCCTATGTAAGTCATTACAGATTGATCTTTCTTTCAAAGATCTTTTAGAGCTAAAGATACCTGTGGAAAATATTGTTCAAAAACTGAATCAAGTGGTAGAGAGTATTTTCAGTAACAGAATAATGGCTTTTGGTCGCCCAGTTATTGAGACATTCTTAGAAAAATACCAACCATTACAGCCTGAAGCATCTAATCGCCTCCGCCAAATATTAGACATGGCTGAACCTCGTCTTGCACTCAATCTCAATGATCCTTATTATAACAAGGGAATTCGTCAAAGCTTTGTAGGCTTCTACGATGATAAAGCTAACTCAGTAGAAAATTTTAGAAACTTACTAACTCAAAATCAAGTAACAGATTCCAGTTGGATTCAGTTACCATATAAAGATCGTATTTTGATGGTTACAGAATTTGCCCCTTTCCCTTTACGAATTATTGAAGGTATTGAAAACTATGGTTATCAATACCGATTGAGAATCCAGCAAAACAAACCTTTGCACAATGATAAACGAGTTCAGTTTAATGATTTTGTGCCACCAGATAAGGATCTCATCGTAAGATTGCAGTCTCTTTTCTTTCCATGCCTAGCACTAAAGTTTCTTGGTGACTACACGCAACCGAGCTTGAGATCTAGTTACTGGAGTCAAAGAGCGATGCAAATGCAAGATATTTTGCTAGAAGGTAATTGGGATCAGTGTATGGAGACGATTTATAACGACAATGATCTATTTACCAGCTTAGAACTTACGGTTCGCTGATTTTTGAAATAGGTCAAAACATTTGACGGGACAATAAGGATCTCAGGCTTTATGAACTTTTTTTACGAAGTTATTGATTTTCACCTTCTTGTATGCATTACAAATAAATTAAAGCAATAATGACCTTTATTAGTATTAATTATCAATAGTAATGCCAAAAAGTGCAAATTAATGAATGTCATTTGCATTAAGAAAATCAGCGAACGGTAAGTTAGAAGAGGAGCTAAAGCACTTTGAAAATGGTTTAAAAAAAGACACTTGGGGACAAAGTGCTAATAAAAACAGCCAAGGATTTGGTGCTAGAGAGACAATTGATGAGTTTCAGAGGTATGTTAATACCCTTGATGGTGGTTATAACAAGCGATACAAAGATAGATTAATTGCAAAAGATGGAATCTTGGAAAAATATCGGCAGAAGATAGATAAAATGCTTAGCGATCAAAAAACTACTGGTGTAGGTTTGCAATCAATCTCAACAAACATTTTGACAGCAAATCCAAATGATCCCCAATCCATTGATGTTGAAGTTGTTGCAAATCCACAATCTGTGAATGCTCCTAATTTGTCAGAGGATTTTCGGAAACTTCGACGTGACGAGATGAAACTATGTAAAGCAGATCTTGAGGAAGGTGTTATCACGCAGGAAGAATATGAAAGGGAGATTGAAAAAATCAGGCTAAAATATCCCATCTAAACGATAAACGATGACAAAGTAAATCATGCTTGCATAGGCTAATCACTATTAAATTAAATATCTTTATGGTACAAGTATCTTTTTTTGTTTTTGTCATATTACTAACAGTTATTGTTGCAGCAATTAGAATTTATTTGAAGAAAGATTTAGACAGACTGGCTTCACAAGTCAATAATTTGATCAGATCAAGGTCTCCAATAACTGATTCTATTATTGAAGAAGTTATTGAACGCTGTCAAAGCTATAAAGAGACCAAAAACTCTGACGGATTTCATGTGTCTGTTATTATCGATCAAGTTTATAGCCAAAATAAACTACGAATCGGTTTTTTATTTTTAGAAGCAAGACGTGATTCGTGGGATTTTGTATGCCGCTCATTTCCTAGCATACTAATTTCTCTTGGATTACTTGGGACATTTATCGGTATGGCTCATAATTTGAATAGTATTCAAGGAGTCGTAAATGACACTGTAACCAATGTACCTCCAATAATTGATAAAGTCGTAAATGGCACTGTACCCAATGTACCTCCAATAACTAATGAAGTCGTAAATGGCGCTGTACCCAATGTAAATCCAATAATTAATAGTCTAAAAGAGGCTATTAGTGGCATGGCTACGGCTTTTTATTCTAGTCTTTTTGCTTTATTGTGTGGAATTTCTTTAACGTTGATTAATTTGATTTTTAATACTTCAGTAGCTAAATATCGATTTCTCAGCACATTAGAAGACTACTTAAATAACTCAATTACCTTTAGCGATACCACTACATTATTAAATGGGATCAACGATTCCCTCAAAAGTTTTCGTTCAGAACTTATACAAGCTTTTGAAACCACTATTGTCACAGCAATCTCGAATTCTTTTGCTAGCCAAGTTACTAGGATAATTGATCAAAATCAAAAAGCCACCCAAATCCTTACAGAGTCTGCTAATCGTTTTATGGAGGCATCAAAGGACGTATCAGCTAGTGCAGCATCCTTTCAGAATGCTACACTAGCATTAACTAAATCTGATGTACCCAATAGTATTAATAAGTTTACTGAAACCATCAACAAGGTAAGTCCAATACTTGAAAAAGCAACTTCTTCAGTAGCAGAGTCATCAATCCGTTTCCACGATACTACACACCTATTAGGTTTATGTACTAAAGAATTTGTCGAACTACGAAAGTTAGTATTTAGTCTCATTACTCAGATTCAGAGTATAAATCAAAATCTATTGGAATCAAGCGATCGCTTTAAAGAGTCATCAGCATCTATTTCAGGCAGTGCAGAATCTTTCAGTAATACAGTTGGTCTGTTGAGCGAATCAAATTTACCCGATAGCATCAATAATTTTTCTACGACAATAACCGAATCAACTTCAATATTTAAAGAAACATCTACTTCTATTGCTGCTTCATCTGGTCAGTTTCGTGATGCGATACAAAAACTGGACATGTATACACAAAGTTTTGAGCAACTACAGCAGAAAATTCATCAGTTAATTCCTATAACACAGACTAATCAAGAAGAATTGAAGAAAGCAATACCAATTATTATTCAGGAGAAACAAGCATTATTCTTTGCTATTGAGTCAATCAAAAAACTACAACCAAGTCTAGAAAAACTGCATTCAAATGTCGAAATTTCTGCTCAAAATCTGAGTTCAAAATCACAAGAATTCCTACAATTGCAAGACGGATTAAGTCAACTTACAACAGACATCAAAATAATTACAAATCAGTTAAGTAAAAAATTCTTACAAGGATTAGGGTTTGATGACCTACATGATGATAATCAAGAAATTATTGATTTATTGAAAAAATTAACATTAAATCTTGATAGATCTGATAACAAGTCTACATCAAGCTTTGCAGACGATTTTGATAATTTTAGTTAAAAAACAAAAACGGATAAAAATTTTTCTTCTTTAGGTTAAAAATGAAAAATGAGCAGAAATAAAATGTTTTTGAGGCGTAGCCCTGAATCAGAAGGCGATGAATTTAATATTTGGGCTGCTTTTACAGATTTAATGTCCAATTCTTTTTTAATCCTTAGTCTTCTTTTAATAATTTCTCTTTTAAAACCAACCACTTGTCCGCCCCCGCCTCCACCTCCAACTATACTGTTACAAGATTCAGGAGTGATTAGGTTTAGTTCAGGAAAATCTGGTTTTGACAGCGAAAATATGTTTAGAGAATTTGACAAAAGAGATGGAATAATAGACGAAATCGAAAAATATTCTAAGCTTTACAGCAGCAATTTGGTTGAAATTATTGGACATACAGACCCTAAACCCATTAACGTAGATAAAACTCAAATTGTTAATATCAACCGCAATCTTGATGAAAAACTATTAGACACCATAAATGATATAGGTACTGATAGTGTAACTAACATAAATACAGATAAGATTGTTTCAGGTTCTAACGCAGATTTGGGTTTGTTGCGTGCTGTTCAGATCGTGCGTATTTTGCTCTATCACCAAAAAAATAATGGACGCTTACAGGGCTTAGAATTCCGCGCCTATTCGGCGGCTCATTCAGTTCCTCTAAAATTACTAAACGACGAGGACAAACGGCGTATTGAGATTCGTTTTACTAGACTAAATGAAAATAGCACGATTCGCATATAGATAAATACATTGCATTTAAGCTATCGAAGCGATCATCCTAACCTTGCACAACAATCGGAAATCAGAAACTTATCAAATATTCAAACAATTTGGTAGTTCTAAAAATCAGAGGTAATTAAGCGATCTCGCTTATGTGGCGATCGCTAATTTATACCATTACTTCCAATTCTAACTAAGCAGAAACAAGAGTTTCTTTTACAAGTGAAATATCAACACTATGTAATCCGTTAGCTTCAGACACAACATCGATAGATTGTAGATCGCAATCCACACCCATCAATCCCGCCATCACCAATAAACGATCCGACTGATGACGAGTATGCAAAGCTAAAAGCGATCGCGGCTCGATAGGAAAAACTTGCCACCAAGCCAGTAACTCTCTATGCATCATCGCCATATCAAGCAAAAACTTCTGTGGAACATTTGGCACACACCAATCAATTGTTAAAGCAGCCTCACGCAGAGAAAGCTTAGTCAGTTCATCATAAGCAGGAGAATCAGCATAGCGCGAGATATTAGCAAGAGTTGAAGCGATATTGCCGATCTGCTGTTGCCAACTTAGTGTTTTAAATCTTTCATATAGACTTTGACGTTCCATTACATCACCTCCAAAAGATAACGAACTATTTTTTCAATTCTCGACTTGAGTTGTAAATCTCTAACTTCCATCGTCATGTTTTGTTGGCGAGGACGGATGTTAATAATTGACTCAAACCCGACTTCTTTCGTTAGAGGATACCAATCCGCACCCCAAATATTTTCTTGCTGACTACCATCATCTAGCAGTAACTGCTCACAATCAAAATGAAGTTCACCACCACCAGCCAAAATTTCTCTAGCTACATCGACAGCAAGTTTAATTCTCAGACCAAAGAATGGTTCCGCCATTTCTCTGATTTTTTCTGAAGTAGTAGGTTCTCGAACGATAATCATGAAAATATCATTGTCTTGGGTTGATTAATTAAATTATTGCTTAGACATTAAAATTATAACAAAAGCTTTAAATACAGGTGTAGTTAGGCGATCGCCTGATATGGCGATCCTGACGATCAATTTTCCTTGTCTCGCCCAACATTAGCCCGCACGCATTTCCGAAATTCTCTTAAAGTTGCACTTTCTCCTAAAGTTAAACGCTTCTTCACATATTCCACAATAATTTCGGCTGGCAAATCAGGAAAAGCTAAACTCTTGGCGATCGCAATATACTCGCCATCTTGTAAAGCTAAAAACTCCAAACTATAGCCATCATAGCGCCAGACTTCAGGCACACCCAGCAAGACATATATCGGTAAACGGCGATCGCTAGGGTTGGTAATATCTACTTCTAAAACTAGATCGGGTGGTGGATCTTGTCCGACAATTATTACTTCTTTACCACGAATTACTGGTTCATTTTGGATGTAATAACAAGAATCTGGCTCTGCTCCTAGCTTTAATTCTGGAATTTTCATCAGTAAAGAGCCAAGCTTTCGCAAATCAATTTCTAGTTCATCAGAAAATGCGCGAATCAAATCATCAATAAACCGATTACTACCTTCATGGAGTGAGAGCGGAGACATAATTTCTAAAGTGCCATTGAGATAATGAAATAAAGTTTTACGGCGATCGCCTATATCGGCAAGTAAGGTTTCAAAAGTAAGCCAACTAACGTTATGCAAGATAACGCGATCTTCGGCAAGCGGTCTGCTTTGCTCACGCACAGAAGTAGTAATAATAGGTTTGCTTAATGTGGTGGCAGTCATTTTGATTTCCTCTATTATTAATAAGATCGGCGATCTTGATTTAGTAATTTACTGCTAGTGAGATAATTTTAGCATTTTGAGATTTTGAGTTTAAAGCGATCGCGGTGGAGTTCCTTGCTGAACTGCTGGCATTAAATCATTTAGCTCCTCAATTCTCAGCATCCGAATGTCTCTAACCGATCCTGAAAACCACGGTAGCGATCGCGACAAGTCGATCACCGCAAGAACACAGGTTACAGCATTGATATTTTCATTACCAAAATAAACGCTACCTTGTTGTCTGACAAAACCGTTGCGCTGTAAAACTTTACCAATCTCGGTATAAGCGTTGTTATAGGGATCGCCATAGTTTAGTCTCAGTGCTTCAATGTCCATATCAAAAGCGATCGCGTACACTCTTTCTCCTTTCTGGTTTACCTGTCTTTGTGTTTGCTGAGCAACTATTTTAGTCACTTGCGGTTTTAAAATTGTTTGCATAAACACCTAATTTTTTGTGAAATTAATAGTACAATTATCAAACTTACCTTAATTATAGGTAAAGTGGCGAAGAAAGATTAAACAGTTTCCAAATCATTACTGGCTTAGTTAATATGGCTGACAAGAAGTTCAAGGTGTAACACGGCGGTTTGTATTGGTTTAGGTGGTTCGGGGCTACAAACAACTATGCGTCTTCGACGTTTAATTGTTGAGCGCTATGGATCTTTGGATAAGTTTCCTATTGTGCGTTTTGTGCAGATTAATACAGATAGCGGCGCTTTGGATAACGCTAATCTTGGCGGTAAAACTTTTCATCGTGGGGTTGACATTAGCCTGAAGGAAAGTGAAAAAGTGCATATCGGCATGACTGCCGAGGATGCCAATAAGTTACGCAATGCGCTTAAAAAATCTCAAGGTAATACTCCCTATGATTTTATTGGGGAATGGCTGCCTGATTATGTGATTGACAATGCGAGGGCGATCGATAAAGGAGCAGGAGGAATCCGAGCAGTGGGGCGGCTTTGCTTTTTTCTCAACTATGCAGCAATCCAACGGGCAATCACAGGCGCAGAAATCAGTACTCAGGGTACGCATCCGCATTTGATGCAAGAGTTTGGGCTGATACAGGATGAAGGCTTAGACATTTTTATAGTCGGTTCGCTTTACGGTGGAACAGGGAGCGGAACTTTCTTAGATGTAGCTTATAGTGTTAGAAAGCTATACCCTAACGCTAAAGTTCACTAAATCCATAGACATTTCCTGAGAAACATTAATATGCCCAAATGGTTTAACACAGCAGGTCCCTGCAAAGCCGACATCCACTATATGTTGTCGTCTACCGAGCGGATACCCGAACTAACGCAACTAATCGCCCAGCAAAATTATTTTGTAATCCATGCCCCCCGACAGGTCGGCAAAACCACAGCGATGTTAACTCTTGCACAGGAACTGACCGCCAGTGGAGCATACACAGCCGTGATGCTGTCTCTCGAAGTTGGAGCCGTTTTTTCCCACGATCCAGGGGCTGCCGAACGCGCTATTTTAGACGAATGGAAACAATCTATTCAATTTCGATTACCTGAAAATCTTTATCCTCCAGAATGGCCAGATAGTAATGCAGGGAGCATGATCGGCACATTGTTAAGTACTTGGGCAAAGCAATCATCGCGTCCTTTGGCAGTATTTTTAGATGAAATAGATGCTTTGAGTGATGAAACTTTAATTTCGGTATTGAGACAACTGAGATCGGGCTATCCCAATCGCCCACAAGGTTTCCCCCATTCTTTAGGGCTAATTGGAATGCGCGATGTGCGAGATTATAAAGTTGCATCTGGCGGCAGTCAGCGACTCAATACATCGAGTCCATTTAATATCAAAGTAGAATCGCTTACATTGCAGAACTTTAGTTTAGCTGATGTTAAAAAGCTTTACGAACAACATACTACCGCAACTGGACAGATTTTTACACCTGAAGCGATCGCTAGAGCATTTTATTTAACCGATGGTCAACCTTGGTTAGTCAATGCGATCGCTCGTCAGGCGACAGAGTTTTTAGCCAAAGATGTAACGATTCCAATTACAGTAGAATTAATCAATCAAGCTAAAGAAATCCTAATTAAGCGACAAGATACGCATTTAGATA
>JBAXTW010000030.1:0-40988 GCA_037129985.1 Pseudanabaena sp. ELA645
TAACCCACATTCCGCTCTTATTTTACTGAAAAAAATATTTAGAAAGGAAATGCTTATACAGTCAGTGTTTTGAGGCTTAATCACACAAAAATCACTATTTTAATATTGTCAATAAGGACGCACTAATAGGATTTATTATCATTAATTTCTTTTGAAATCGCTGAAACCCTGATTGTCTCGTTGTAAATATTTTTAGGCTTCCATTACGAGCGGAATGTGGGTTATAAAATCCACCGCCTTCTGAAAGTCTTCCTCTTTCACGATTTTAAAGTTTGTACTTTTGGGATAGAATTCTCTAATCAATCCATTTGTATGTTCATTCAATCCACGTTCCCATGAATGATACGGAGTAGCAAAGAAAGTCTCTAGTTTCAAGCTTTCAGATAGCTTCTCATGTCCGCAGAATTCCCTTCCATTATCAAAAGTCATTGTCTTACGGAAATCTAGTCTTACTGGATCAAATAGTTTTAGAGTCACTCTATTTATTTCTTCCATCGTTTTGTTTTTAGCCAGACCAGCCAGTAGGTACTTCGATGCTTTGTCAACATGTGTAACCACTATCCCTGTATGGTTCTTGCCAATTACCGTATCACTTTCCCAATGTCCAATCTCTGTTTTCAAATCCGCGACCTTAGGACGATGCTCAATTCCAATTCGATTGGGAATCCCTCCTCGTTTCTGATTCCGTCCTTTTCGCCTCCTCCGTTTCTGTTTTTGCATCAGATATTGTTGATATATACCCATCTCTTGATGGTTCGCATAGATCATCAGATAAATTGTCTCATAGCTAATTTTACCAGCCCCTTCCAACTCCATCCGTCCTGCAATCTGCTCTGGGCTGTGTGATGTTGCACTAATCGCTGCTTTACTTCGGCGATCGTGTTTGCACTGACGCGCTGGAATTTCGCCTTGGCTTGTTCTCGGCGAGCTTTCATCTTCACTTCCGCCGTGTCGGGAAAATAGACACCTTGTCTCTCATCGGTGTTACGCGATAGCTCCCTTGAAATCGTACTTTTAGACCGATTCATACGGCGACCGATTTCTGACATCGATAGTTGGTCTGTTACTCGCAGTTTATACAGTTCGCTTCTTTCTGTGGTGGTAAGATGTTTAAAGCTCATGAGGATATCTTGGTTATTGTGATTAATATCAGAATATCCTTATGAGTCCCTTTACGCAAAGATCTCTAGGCGTTGCATTTCATCCTTGAATTGGCGAACCTTAAGACAAGTTGCCCAGCAAATCGAACAAATTACCGATAAACAAGTACAAAGCAACGTAGCCGCATCGACCGCTATAATGTCAGGCATAGCCCTGAATAAAGAAATCATCCAAAGACTTTTAAGGAGCGATATCATGAAAGAATCAGTAATTTATCAAGAAATACTACTAGAAGGTAAAGCTGAAGGTAAAGCTGAAGGTCGAGTTGAAACAGCGAATCAGATTGCGCTAAACATGATGCGTTCCAACATTTCTGTAGAATTAATCGCCCAATTTACTGGACTAACTCTAAAGCAAGTGCAAAAGCTACAAAAACTTTCAGCAAAAAAAGCTCAGTCACCAAAGTCAGCCAAAACAAAGCGATCGTTGCCTTGATTAAACACTTTATATATCTCCGAAAAGGTATTAAATTGTTTGTCAGGTAATGGGCGAGTAAAAATTACAGAGCCTACTTTTGCAGGTTTACTGAGATTGATATTGATAACTGACAAAGGTTGGCTAGATGAACTTAGTAAATCAATGAGTGTCAAACTACTTTCAGGTGGATTTAGCTCGATCATCTTAAATAGTGATATGTAAGAAGACTTGGCTGCGACTAGATAAATGATTTCTATTGGTTCTAACTCCGAGCGATCGCTAGTGCTCCATCATAGTCTGAGCATTTGTTAAGAACTCATGTAAATAGAAATCAATCATAAAGTTAATTTATTTATCATTTTGCAAAATAATATTTTTGCCTTGCCCAATGCCCAAAATCCGAGTAATTTCAGGAAAGCTTTGTTCCAGATCGTAGGTCTTTGGGATTTCATCACTATTTTGTTTCAGCTTGCTACTTCATTGTGAATGCATAACAAAACTAATCAATGATGAAAAATGCTTATTTACAAACAGGCTAGTATCGGTGTATTATTCGATGTAATTTATTATTTAAAATAATAAACTTACCTAATTACTAGAGGAGTGATTAAATGAAGGGTCTGGTTAAAGACATTTCTAGTGTGGCGATCGCAGGGTTAATCCTTGCTGGTAGTGCGATCGCTGCTAATGCTCAAGTCGTTACAAACAAAGTAAATCCATCTCAAGATGCTCAGAAGAGTCTGGACTTACAAATTACAACTAAACCCTTGTCCGCAGACAAGCAGGTAGTTAACAACTCCCCTAATCAGGCTAAGTATCTCAAATCTAGTCCACAGAGTATCGCTGCTGAGCCTTCTATTTTTCTTGCTCAAGAGAGTTCCAGTGCTTTGCGCGAACAATTAAGGGTTAAGCCACTACCAACAGCATTTTATGTGCCACCTTCATCTGGAGGTAACTCACCTAGTTTGAATTTTGGGGTTCCTAGTGGATTTGGTGCTGGCTGGGGCAATGCTTTTGTTTCCGCATCTGGCACAACTGCTGGGAAAGCTCGTGAAAAAATTGATGGCAGTGTCAGTGTTGGTTTTGGCTTAGGTAGTGCTGATACCATTGGTGTTGAGTTTGCCTACAACCAAGGCAGTATCAACAATTTTGGCAAAAATGGCACAGTTGATGTCAAGGCTCACCGCATTGTCTATGCCGAAGGTACAAATCAGGTGAGTGTTGGTGTTGGTTGGAATGCCTTTGCACAACATACTAGTGAGGGTGTGATCCCTTCATCTCTCTATGGTGTTGTCAGCAGTTACTCCCTTCTACAACCTGATGACCCTTACAACAAATTGCCAATCTCCTTTTCAGTAGGTGTTGGCGGCGGTCAGTTCCGTCCAAGTGATGAGAGTACGGGTGTGGGTGTATTCGCAGGTGCGGGTGTGCAAGTTCTTCCCCAACTTTCTGTGGGCGCATCTTGGGGTGGTAGAGGCATTAACGCAGGTATTTCCTATGTGCCTTACCCAGAAATTCCGCTTACCTTTGTCTTGGTGGGCGGTGACTTAACCGATAACACCAGTGGTGGCAGAATTCTATCTTTGAGTGCCAGCTATGGTTTCAATTTTCTCGGTAAATAGTCGCTAGAATAGTCACTGGATAATCATTATTTAGAGGATCACGATGTTAAAAATCAAGCCTTTTCTGCTCGCTTTATGCTTGAGTCCCGTCTCTTTGACCGCTTTCCAAGCACCTGTTCTAGCCCAAGGAAGACCAACCTTTACAACGAGTCAAGGACAAGCAGGTACTCCCAGTGGTGTAAACGTCGGTGCATCGGGAACCACTGTTTTTTCTTCGCCCCGTAATACCTCAAATAGCAACAATGGCGCTACCCAAGTATTGGTTAATGCCCCACCATCGGCTGGAGCAGCAGCATCTGCGATTCTCCAAACCTTGAATAATGATGGTAGTGTTGCATCTTCGACAACTTTAGTCCTTATCAGTTCGGATCGCCCCTTCTTGTCTAGTTTTAGTGACAATCAGGTAACCATCGCCGGCCAGATCACCAACCCAACACCAGGATCTGCTCCTCCTGCGTCGGTAAACGGTATAACCGTAACGGCTAATGCTGCTACAGGTACTTTTACTGCATCCAGAGGTGGTACTTCACTGGCAAGTATTGTTACTCCAACGGCTACAGGTGCGGGATCTGTAACCGTTGGAACAGTTACAGTCGCTGTACCTGCTATTGCCAACCCTACTCTAGCTAAAGCAGCCTCCCAAGCCGCGATCGCTGTCATACTCGCTGGTGGTAGTCCTAATCAAGCCGCCGCCGCCGCCCAGATTGCTGCCACAGGTGCTGGAGTAGGAGCATCAGTAAGACTAGTTGGGGCCTTGGCGAATTTGATTCCTACTACATTTGATAGTGCCGCAAATCCACTATTAAACTTGAATGCTTCTCTTCTCAAATCTCTTGATAATGGCAAAGAGCTAACCGTAGCTCAGGGCAAGAAGGGAGCTTCAGTCAATCCCGCTCAGCTCGCTGAAGCAATCATTGCTTATAACGAAGTTATCGATACTAGTAGCCCTCAAGTTGTCGCTGAACTTTCCAAGAACAAGTCTTTTGTCCAAATCGGTCAAACTTTGCGTAAGCTCAGATCTGCATTTGGTGATTAGCATGAATCTATAGCGGTTTAAACTGCTATAAAAAAGCGTACCCAAAGGGTACGCTTTTTTTGTAATCTGTAATTTCTGGAGAAACCCATGTTAAAAACTAAGCTCGTTTTGCTTACCATTAGCTTCAGCCCCCTAGTTCTGAGCGCATTACAATTGCCAAGCTATAGCCAAAACTTAGTCAGCCAAGCAGATTCTGGCATTAATTCAGGATCAAACTTTATAAATTATTCTCGACCACAATCTGGGAATGACGGAGCTAACAGTGCCGCAGGAAATACGCCATTACCCTTAACTTCAGAACAGAAAAAATCTGCCAATACAGAGGCGGCTTTATTATTGCAAAAGTTTTCTAGTGGGAATGAAAGCGATCGCAATATTTTAGCGCTAATATCTACTGATACTGATCTCACCCTGCTATCACCTGAGTCATTAACAAAACTAAAAACTGAAGTTTTATTTGCCATCAATGAAGCTGTCAGACTTGACTCATCAGATACTATCCTTTCGTCAACGATCCCCACTAAAAATGGGGTAGCCAATCTCTCTACCTTTTATGATGCACCTAAAAAAGAGGTAACGATATCGATGGCTGGTGGCAAGATCGCCAATGCGCTGATTGTGTCACCCACTAATCAATCAAATGGCTCAGTAAAAATTGGGACAAAACAGCCATTATTAATTCCCAAAGAAATAAAAAATTCCCAAGCAGCGATGACTACAGCGATCGCTGTTCTCGCATCAGGCGGCTCAGCCAATCAAGCCGTAGTAGCAGCACAAGTATCTGGCACAGGCGTAGATACAACTGCTACAGTAAAATTAATCGCTAAATTGTCGGGGCTGATTTCTAAAGGCACAGGTACAGAAGTAGCGATCGCTCCTGAACGTCTTGGTGAAGCAATTAATACTTACAATGAAGTTCTCGATACCAGTAGTCCAGCGATCGTAGAGGAACTCGCAAAAAATCAAGCATTTATCAAAATTGGCGAGACCTTGCGGAAGTTGCGATCGGCGATCGGTAATTGACTCGGACTATCCATCATAAAATCAGTTTTTGAATAGTTATAATAATTTGAGTGATTAAGGTATAAATAAAATGTCATCTAAAACTTTAGATATTGCTTATTTATCTGATAATTTAACCGACTTATTGTCAGATATCCAAAATCATGTTGAAGTTACCCTCACTCAGCATGGTGTTCCGTTGGCAAAAGTCTTACCACTACCAAAAAAACAGGCTAAAGTCTCAATACCTGATTTAAACCATGGCTCCATGGTAATGAGTGATGATTTTGATGACCCTTTACCCGATTCTTTTTGGGGCTTATGAAGGTTTTATTGGATACCTATACTTTTCGTTTGAATGATTTACCACTGCATCACAAAGATCCTTTTGATCGAATGCTAATTTCTCAGGCTTTGGTAGAAGGTTTGACCATGATTTCAGTAGACCAAAAATTTAGGTTATACGAAGTCCCTTTATTTTCTGGTGATTCTTGAGCTTTACTAAACAATTACGCGCTGAACTAAATGCAGTATTACGATCGCAGCCCGATCTATTGCCCAAAAATGCAAATCTATTAATTGCGGTTTCGGGTGGGCAGGATTCTTTGTGTTTGGCAAAACTATTGTTAATGCAACGAGACAAATATAATTGGAATTTAGCGATCGCTCATTGTGATCATCAGTGGCGTAGTGACTCAAGGGCTAATGTCGATCATGTGCAGAAAATCGCATCAGAATGGGGGATTAATTTCTGTTTGCGAATTGCAGAGATTGCGCCAAAAAATGAAGCTAGGGCGCGGGAATGGCGCTATGGGATGCTTGTGGAAATGGCAAAAATCAATAATTGTGATTTTGTGGTGACGGGACATACTCGTAGCGATCGCGTTGAGACATTTTTATATAACTTGATGCGCGGTAGTGGAGCCGATGGTTTAGCTTCTTTAACTTGGCGGCGATCGCTCAGTGCTGATATTAATTTGGTACGCCCGCTATTAAATGTTAGTCGCCATCAAACCAAGGGATTTTGTGATGAAAATCAAATTCCAATTTGGGAAGATAGCACCAATCAAAATCTCGACTATCGCCGCAATCGCTTACGTTTAGAAACAATTCCCTATTTGCAAGCGCATTTCAATCCGCAGTTAGAGAATGCGATCGCGCAGACATCCGAGCTTTTGCATGGGGATGTATTGTATTTACAGAGCCAAGCTAGTCGTTTTTTTGAGGAAAATATATCGGTGATTTGGGATGAGCGATCGCCAAGGTTGCATCGCCAGAAATTGCAAGATCAGCCTTTGGCTTTGCAAAGAAGGATTGTCCGACAATTCCTATCACGATATCTAATTCATCAAGTTAATTTTGAAGATGTGGAGCGATTTTTGAATTTACTTGAGGCTCCCAACCGATCGCAAAGTGAACCATTTAAAGGAAATATTTCCGCCTTTGTCGAACATCCTTGGATTGTTCTTTCCAAACATTGAGAGTGGCGCTTTGCGCCACTCTCAATATTATTTGCCGCCAAGGGCGATTAATGCAAAGAAACTGCCACTATTCCAGAGGCAATGTAGTAGCATCGATGAGAGAAGATTGCCCGATCGCCAATAGATAAAACCCATCACCATCCCCAAAACGCTGAGGGGGATAATATCGGCAATATTTAAATGCGCTACAGCAAACACAAATCCGCTTAAAGCGATCGCTCCCCACACGGGCATAAATTTGGTGAGTGATGGTAACAGAAAACCACGAAATAGATATTCTTCAAAAAACGGTGCGGCGATCGCGAGAGTTGTCCAGAGTAGGAATTTTGGCAAGATATTTTGACTGTCGGTCAAGATTGGTAAGAGCGGATTCCCCCCGCCTTGACCTTGCAAAAATTTTTGACTAATGATTGAGACTATTAAAACTAATGGAACTGCGGCAAAATATCCGCCAAATCCCCACAGTAACCATTGTGGCGCAGTAATTTTGAGCCGAAACCATTCGGTCGGTAAGGGGCGATAGGTGGCAAGGCTAGCTTGCATAATTGGCAACATGGGAATTACGGAAAGAGTGTAGGGAATCAAGACTAATAATGATTGTAGGGTGTAGTCTTCGCTAGCTCTTGATTCAATTCCCAAAAGTTCAAAGATCAGGGGAAGAACTAATTGAGTCATTAAACAAAAAGCTGTAAACCATAACACCATGACTTCCCAAGTTGTTTCGATACCCCAAGGCACTTGCCAATTGATAGGATTAAGGTTGAAAAATGGCGAAGATTTACGAAAGAAAATCCATTGAATTAGTAACCCTAACCAGACAAGAATCCCGATGCTACCGCCAATCAAAGGGATAGAATTAATAACGATTAAACGGTTGATTGCAGAATTAACTTCTAATTGAGTTTTCTGATTGAGTTGAGATATCTCTTCTGTTCTTTGTTGAGATTCATATAGTTTAGTCAATGCGACTTTGCGATACCAGCCATCAAGCGTATTCCGAATTTGCGTTTCTGCATTGGGAAATAGTATCGTTGTTTCTGACCATAAACCCTTGAGGATTTGCGCGGTTAAGCCATAACTGGTCATCGATTGACCATCTAGTTCGATAATGCTTGACCATGTAGCGATCGCCCCTTGAATATTGCCAGTTTGCACTTGCAGCAACCCAGTTCTTATCCCCAGTTCACCAACAGTACTTTGCTTTTTTTGACGTTGTTTTGAGAGAGTTTGTAAATCGGGTTTAATTTCTGTATCGGTATCTGAACCAATATTATTAATTCTTGTCAGGGCAGATTTATTGGCGTTAAGTACTTCTTGATAACTACGGAGAGATTGTGAATAGATATTTTCAGGGCTTTCAGAGCTAGTATCACCTATTAAGAATTGGAAGATGTCATCAGTACTTTGAGAATTCCCTTGCTCTTGTGTGGCTTGCAAGATCAAATCTGTTTGCAATAAATCTAGTTTTGTTTGCTCTTGGGGATTATTCCAGCTTGCCTGTAAAGTGAAGACAATAAACAAAACAGATAATAAGCTGAGAATGCTTAGTAACAACGACTTAACATTCAAGGATTTATTTTGCAAAGGCTGAGAATCCATTCTTTTATTTCAAGCGACAATTTTGGGCGAACGAGTTACTATTTTATCATTTCTACTCAAATAACCGCAAACCGACATCATCTAGCGAATCGCTATCCCCAGAAATTAACATTGGCGATCGCTCTTTTATCCGACTTACTAGCATCATTTAACTAATTTGGTGTGACTTCGATCAGGTGACAGAGTTTTAATTACTTAAGATCATTAAATTGTTCTTCAGTAACGCCCAGTTGTTTAAGAATTTCTTGAAACAACCATCCTCCGATTTCAGCATTGCCATGAATTGGAATAGTTGTTGAACGACCATCTGGGTGCTGCCAACGGGCATGACTTCCCTTTTGTCGAGTCTTTTCAAAGCCTAATCTTTTGGCAACTTTTTCTAAGGTTTTCGCTTTAGCTGGCATACGCAATTGTCACTTCAACATTTTCAGGCAAATTTTGCCCAACTTCTAGATGTTCTTGTTGAATCATTTCAAAAACATCGTTTAATTCCGCACGCGCTTGTTCGGGGGTTTCTCCCCATGCATGACACCCTTTGATGGCAGGAACATGAGCAACAAAAGTTCCATTATCATCAGGACGTAAAATTATTGTGTAGTCCGCCAAAGATTCGAGCATAAATTTAGATTTTTACCATTTTTGCTTGACTACACTTAGTTTACACAATCACAATTTTCTGTGAGTAGAGTCAGTATACCCTAGTAGACGACTTCTAGAATCCGATAAATCCGATCAAACGCCATTTTTCGCAAAACATTACCTATCATTTCTACTCAAATAACCGCAAACCGATAATACCAAGCATAATTAGGGCAATGCAGATAAATCTCGATAAATCGCGAGATTCACCCAAAAACACGGAGCCAACGATCGCTGTTCCCACCACGCCAATACCTGTCCAAACTGCGTAGCCAGTGCCAACTGGTAAAGTTTTTAGGGCTTGAGCTAGGAGGATGAAACTCGCCGCAAGGGTAGATAGGGTGATCAAACTGGGTACGAGTTTGGTGAAGCCATCGGTATATTTGAGAGTGCTTGCCCAAATAACCTCTAATAGTCCTGCGATAATCAGATAAACCCAATCCATTTATTCTCCAGTTTGTTTTCTATCAAGATTATCAGGATTATCGAGATTTTAAAAGGGCTTCCAGTCTGGCGATCGCAACATTTTAAAATGCTCAAGTCTTTGATGAAAGTAACTCGCATCGAGCTTGCTGTGATTATGCACGATCGCCCATTTCACACTAATCGCCCAAGACCAAATCTGCGCGACTTGCATCAATGGCTGCATACATTTTAATTCGATTTCTTGTAGGGACTGAATGGACTGATAACCATGCAAAAAGGCTGTGCGGACGCTAGGACTAATCCCTGCTTGTAACGTCACTTGGAGAAACTTAGCAATATCAAATGCTCGCCAACCGTAACCACATTGATCGAAATCAAAGAGGGTAATTTCATTAGTTTCGGTAAAATGGACGTTACCACTATGCGGATCGCCCCAGCAGACACTCCACATGGGAAATGTTTTCGGTAAATGTTCGATTTGTTCTTTAATCTGGGCAATCGCTTCATGCATATAAATCCGCGCCTTCTCATTAAAAAACGGTAATAGTACGCCAAATGAATCATCTAGCAAATAGTTGATAGTCAGATGGGGACGCGCCGCCTGACATTCAAAGTTTTGGGCAGTATGGTGTAATTTTGCCAAGGTTTCACCTAACCTTTGGGCTTGGACTTTATTGAGGTCGCCCACGGCAACTTTTCCCGCAGCATGGGTAAACAGAGAAGCATAGCGTTTACCTTCTGAAGCGACTATCTCGATCGCTAGCTGTGCATCTTCAGTACGGAGAGGATAGGCGACGGGAATATGATTTTCATGTAAAAACGCTAATAGCTCTAATTCAAATTCGATCTCGGCTATAGAGCGCCAATGGGCATGGGAAACCCGCAACACATAGCGACTATCATCGGTTTCTACCAGATAAATATCACTCAGCCCCCGCATCCAAAATACGCAACTGGTAATTTCACCGACACCGTAGCGGGACAAAATGCGATCGACCAATGCTTGTGGCGCAAGAGTGGAATAGGTAATGGGAAAAAGTTGCTCAGGCATATCGCATATACTTTGATAACAAAGCTACAGCCAGCCTTGAGATCGATAACTTGGTGAATTTTTTGCGTTATCTTTAGATATATCGTAGAGTCCAGATAAAAAGTGTTTACCAAAAACCAAACCAATCCCCCCACAACCGAAATCGTTGTTAACGTCTCCAATAAAAATGTCTCCACAAGGGCGCGGGTACGTGAGCATGTTAACCCCTTAGCCAAAAAATATAGCGTAGCGATCGCGCCGCCAGTATGGACAGAGGTTTATTCTGATTGGTCAAAACCCTTAAGCTTAGATATTGGCAGTGCGCGGGGGCGCTACATTTTACAGATGGCGCAGTTAAAACCTGATTGGAATTTTTTAGGTTTAGAAATTCGGGAGCCGTTAGTCGATCGCTGTAACGAGGTGCGTGACGAACTGGGGCTAAAAAATCTGCATTACATTTTTTGCAATGCGAATGTGTCGCTAGCAGGTTTGTTAACTCCAGACTCATTACATGAAGTCACCATTCAATTTCCCGATCCTTGGTTTAAGCGCCGTCAACAAAAGCGCCGCGCCGTTCAGCCAGAACTAGTATCGACCTTAGCAGAGTTACTCGGTCCTAATGCCGATGTATTTTTACAGTCCGATGTGTTTGAAGTAGCTGAAGATATGCGTCAACATTTTGATGCAAATGACAATTTCATTAATCTCGCTGGTGCGGGTAGCTTTGCCAATGACTCTATTTTCCCCGAACATATTCCCAGCGAGCGAGAAAGTTCCGTAATTTCGCAGGGTTTGCCCGTATATCGAGCCTATTTCAAACGAAAGTAAGATAGGTTAGGCGATCGCGGATTGAGTTCGGATTTATGAGAACGAGCGCAATGATTGCAATTCTTCTAGAGTTAGCCCTGTCATTTCAGCGATCGCGCGATCATCCAAAACACCGAGCATTTTCCTAGCAATCTCCTCTGCTTTTTGCTGTAAGCCCTGTTGCAGCCCCTGTTGCAGCCCCTGTTGCAGTCCTTGTTGCAGCCCCTGTTCTAAACTTTCTCTGGCGGCTTTGGTAATTGCACCACGCTGATCTTGAATGAAAATCTCACTTTTCTCCTGCTCCTCTAACTCATCAAGGTTCAAATTGGCTTGATTAGCGATATAAAAAGCCTTTTTGATTTCGGGGATATTGTCCATTGAGGAGGGAACATCTTGCAGCTTTCGGGCATTGTTTAAGAAAAATAGCCATTTATCGATAATGGTTTCTAATGCGGCTAATTCCTTCTTGAATTTTGGCAACTCTACAAAGATTAACTCAATGTCGTAAATTGGATAATCGATCAGAAAGTCTTTTTCTTTAAGGACAAAGCGAGAGGTGACATTAGGTAGGTCGGCGAACATCACAAAATCAGTAATTGTTAGGGCTATGACTGGATTAAGTAGGTTATAGCCCTGTCCCGTTGTAAGTTGAATTGAATAGGATTTGGCGGCATTGTATAAAATTCTTTTCTCGAAACCTTCCACATTTAAAACTTGCATCTCGATGATCACAGTGCGCTGTTCATTGGTTTCACGATCAATGATTTTTGCCTTGATGTCGAGGTAAGTATCTTTAAGTCCGCGAATTTTTGGGGCAACGTAGGGATTGAGAATTTCTACGTCTTGGATAATTGGCTTTGCTTCGTAGATTAGGGAATTTAAGAAGCTAATTAAAATATCTTTGCTATCTTCGGAGCCGAATATTTTTTTGAAGGCAAAGTCAATTTTGGGATTGATGAAGATCATGTTTTCATATTATCTGCGCTACTGCTAATATTTTAACTAGTGTGGCAGCAGCAGAAAAGTTTTATTTATGAGAGATCAAACTGGCGGGAATGGAATTGGGCGTAGCGTCCTGACTTTTGTAATAGTTCATCATGGGTTCCCGCCTCGACAATCTGCCCTTGTTCAAGAACAATAATGCGATCGCTATTTCTAATTGTGGCTAGACGGTGAGCGATGATAAATGTTGTTCTTCCCTGCATCAATCTTTGTAACGCTTCTTGAACAAGACTTTCGGATTCAGTATCTAATGCCGAAGTTGCTTCATCCAGAATTAGAATTTTGGGATCGTGGAGAACGGCTCTAGCAATGGAAATTCTCTGACGTTGACCGCCCGAAAGATTGACTCCGCGTTCTCCCACCCAAGTATCATAACCTTTTGGGAGTTCCATAATAAAATCATGGGCGTTGGCAATTCGAGCAGCATTCTCAACTGCTTGCGTATCATAATCTTTCTGTCCAAAGGCAATATTAGAAGCAACAGTTCCTGAAAAGAGAATATTTTCTTGAGGAACGAGCGCTAATTGTTGGCGGAGGCTCTTGATCTGCACATCGCGGATGTCGTAACCATCAATGAGAATCTGTCCCGACTTCACATCATGGAATCGCATTAATAGATTCATCAAGGTTGATTTACCCGCACCTGATGCACCAACTAGGGCGATCGCTTCACCTTTGTTTGCGACAAGATTAATATCCGTCAGAACTGAGCGATCGCTTTGATAATGGAAACCAACATTAATATATTCAACTTTGCCTGTAACTTCGGGTAGAGAGATCGCGTTAGATTTTTCAACTACTACGGGTTTAATTTCAAAAATCTCAAAAATGCGATCGACTGATGCTTCAGCTTGCTTAAGTTCGTTGTAGCTGCCTGTGGTGTTAGAGATTGGGTCAATTAGTAGCGCCACACCTGCACCAAAGGCTACAAACTGCTCTGGCTTTAACCAGTTATTAGAAATCAGCCAACCACCTAATAAAAACAAAAAGCAAATTCCTGCTGCTTCCAAGAAGCCGATTACAGGATATTGAATGGCTTTAACGCGATCGGCGGCATATTTACGGCGGCTATTTTGTTCCGATTCTTGTTTGAAGCGTTCAATTTCATAGGATTCTGTCGCAAAGGCGCGAACGAGACGAATACCGCTAAAAGTTTCCGATAGCAAGGCGGCGAGGTTGGAAACTTGATCTTGGCTGCGGCGACTGAGGCTCAACATGCGATCGCCAAACCATGCAATTAAAATCGCAATTAATGGCGCAACCGCCAGAGTTGTCAGAGTCAAGATCCAATTCAAATAAATCATGTACGCCAGTATGAAAATTAATTGCAGTACTGACGGAATGAATTGATGGAAAAATTTGCCGATCACTTCACCAATGCGATCGATATCTTCAGTTAAACGATAGGACAAATCTCCTGTGCGAGATTCGGCGAAATAGTCGAGATCAAGGGTTTGTAAATGCGAGTACACATCAACGCGCAAGTCTCTGGCGGCATTCAGCGCCGCTTGCGACATCATCGAGTCCTGTCCATACTGCCCCAATCCTCGAAACACAAACATGACTACGGTAAAAGCGGCAATTTGCAAAATGCCAGTGACATCACCTTTGCCCAGCGCCTGAGCTACTCGCCCCAATAATTCGGCAAGCAGAGGCATTGTGCCGATAAAGACTAATGTGCATAAAAATGCTTTGGCGATCAGAAAACGCTGCGGATAGACGTAATCTCGCATCTGCCAATAGGAAGAGCGCTTGGGAGATCGTCCTGAAGGTGTCCCTGAAGATTTTGGTTTCAAACTCGTAGCTCAAATGTTTGCGATTCAACAAAGATTAGTTTCTCACTTTATCGCCCCAAATCAAGCTATTTAGCTGCGATCAACTTATTCAGAAACAAGTCGTAAAAATTTTTTCTTCCCAACTTGCAAAACTTTTCCAGTAAGCTCTTCAGCATTGGCAAAGGTGCGATCGCTTAGTTTTTCGCCATCAAGTTTAACTGCACCATTTTTAATTTGACTTTGAGCTTCGCTGTTACTTTTGCAGAGTCCAGACGCTTTAACTAAATAATGCAATGGCGCAGGAAAATTAATTTCAGAAAGGTTGAATTCGGGAATATCGCCTAGATCGCTAGTATTTCCAGCAATGACAATTTGTTCGGCATCTTGTTGGGCTTGTAGTGCGATGTCGGGACTGTGATATTGACTGACGATCGCTTTTGCTAGCTGTTTTTGCTTTTCGCGAGGATTTTCTGGCAAGGTGGCAAGATTAATATCAGTTAACAACTCAAAATATTGATCAACCAGCGCATCAGGAACTTTTTCCAGTTTGGAATACATCGACAGTGGTTCGTCAGTCAGTCCGACATAGTTGCCAAGGGATTTGGACATTTTCTGCACACCATCTAAACCCACTAATAATGGCAATAGCATTCCAAATTGGGCGGGTTTCCCTTGGCGATTTTTGTCCTTTAGTTGCAAATCTCGTCCAACGAGAATATTAAACTTTTGGTCAGTGCCACCTAGCTCCACATCGGAGTCGATCGCTACGGAGTCATAGCCCTGTAGTAGTGGGTATAGAAATTCATGCAAGTAGATCGGATTACCTTTTTCGTAGCGATCGCTAAAGCCTTCTTTGGCAAGCATCTGCCCCACGGTCATGCTGGCTTGTAACGTGATAATTTGTTGCAAATCAAGTTTGTTTAGCCATTCGCCATTACGACGCAACTCAAAGCGATCGCTCGAAAAGTCGATAATTTTTTTGGCTTGCTCCAAATAAGTTTCCGCATTGTAAGCAACTTCTTCGGGTGTGAGGCGGGGTCTTGCCTCTGAACGTCCTGTGGGATCACCAATTTGCGCGGTAAAGTCGCCAATAATTAATATGGCTTTATGTCCCGCATCCTGAAACTGGCGCAGCTTTCGCAGGGCTACGGTATGACCAAGATGCAAGTCAGGACGGGTGGGATCAATACCTAACTTGATGCGAAGGGGGCGCTCTCCCTTCTGGATGCGGTCAGCTAAATTATCGGTTTCGCTATTGGGAAATATTTCGACAACACCGCGATCGAGTAAGGTTGAGAGATTTGATTGGGTTGAGATTTGAGACATTCTTAAAAGGTTACTTAAAATTTTTGTTGGGGATAACGCGGATAAAGCGGCAGTTCTAGATGATACAGCGCCTAGTTATCTATTTTTAAAGCTGAGATCTCAGTTAAAGATAAACCAGTAATTTGACAAATAACCTGATCGTCAACCAAATTCAGCATTCTCTTTGCAGTCTCAATAGTATTTTGTTGAATGCCCTGCTGAATGCCCTGTTGAATGCCTTGCTGAATGCCCTGCTGAATGCCTTGCTGAATGCCTTGCTGAAAACCCTTTACAACAGCACCACGTTGATCATGAATAAAAATTTCACTTTTTTCCTGATCTTCTAGTTCATCAGGGGTGAGATTTACCTGATTTGCAACATAAAAGGCTTTTTTAATTTCAGGCACTTGCGTCATCTCTTCTGGAACTTGCTCAAGCGATCGCGCTTCTGTCATAAAAAACAACCATTTATCAATCAAGAGCTTCAATTCTGACAACTGCTTTTTGAATTTTGGCAGTTCCACAAAGATCAGTTCGATGTCATAAATAGGATAGTCAATTAAGTAATCTTTCTCCTTTAGGATAAACCTTGACAACACTTTATCTATGTCTGGAAACATGACAAAATCAGTAATTGTCAGTGCAATTACAGGCGTAAGCTCGCTGTAACTCTGTCCTGTACTGAGTTGTGTGGAATAGGATTTAGCTGCATTATACAGAATTCGTTTTTCAAAGCCTTCCACATTCAAGACTTGCATTTCAATGATGACACTGCGGGTTTTATGATCATCATCAATAATTTTGGCTTTGATATCTAGGTAACTGTCCTTAATGCCACGAATTTTTGGAGCAACGTAGGGATTAAGAATTTCTAAGTCTTGAATGACTGGCTGCTCTTGATAAATGATGGCATTGAGAAAGCTAATCAAAATATCTTTGTTGTCTTCCGACCCGAATATCTTTTTGAAGGCAAAGTCAATTTTGGGATTAATGAAGATCATAGTTATTGTCCAATAATTACAAAACTAAGTCGCGGCAGTTACTACGATTAAAGCACCGATCGCACGATTAAATTTTTCATTGAAGTGTGTATTTCCTCAGTTAGCTTCCGAGTACATTCCTTTGATGCGGCGCGGCTGGATTGGTATTCAGCAAGGCGATCTGAAACTGAGATCGGCTCAGCGACAGAGATCGTTAGTTTACGATCGCCAAAATTCGGGATTTCTTTGAATGCAGAATTGGCACTGCGATCGGTCACACGATCCAAGACGCTCCACATTAATTTCAAAACCTCAATATAGCGACTAGGGCTAGGATGCTGGCGCACATAATCACTAGTGACACCAATCAAGCTTTCGGCAATTCGCATATGCCAGTTGCCATAGGTTGCCTCTAAAGCCAGTTGATCGGCAAAGCCGCGTTCTACTTGAGATAACTGAGTAAGGTCTTTGATATCATTCCGAAAAATGCGATCCCAGCCCACTTGTTCAAGGCGGCGGCAGCGATCAATTGCTGTACCTTTCGGCTTAATACCAAAACTCATTTCGGCAACACTCAAAATGTGATCGGTTAAATCATGCAAACGTTTCCCCAGATCATCATCGGTTTTAGTTGGATTTGTTGGGGCGTAGTTGCCATAGAAAGTGTTGTAATAATTGCCGACCCATTGCACCAAATAGTCTCCCAAGTCATAAAGTCTTTGATAGCGGTTATCCTTGGTGATTTCTCCCTTGCTCAGTCCACATTCTTTTTCAATCGTGGCGATCGCTTGATCAATTTTGCCCCAAGCATCGCTGGAATATTCGTATTGAATACCCACGGGAATGATCAACATTTCCTCCGATCTTCCCTCTTTAAGCAAATCTTCAGCAGCCCAAAAACCAATTTGAGCAATCCCTGGTTCTAGCTCGGCAACAATTTCACTTTTACCATTTGTGCCGCCTTCAGGAGCCATAGAGAGCGGTTCTTCGCCGTGAGTAATCTGTTTACGCATTAAGTTCAGAGCGGCGCGATCAAGTTTGCTGCGGAAAGTAGAAATTCCCCCTAATGCAGGAAATAGCCAGTCGATATAGGCTCCAGCCCATAGAGAAATGCCGCGATCGTACACAAACCCACTGTGGGGATGCTTATCAAACTTGATCCCCATTACTCGCGCCTGCTCTGGCACTGCATGGGCTAATAAATAGAGCATCCCGAACGGATCATCAGTAGTGGGATGGCGAAATGCAAGCATATAGCGCGATTTCCCATCCTGAAATTTTTTGGTGGCATGGACAAGGCGATCAATATTGTGGGTTTCAATTTGCTTGATGCCACATTGCCAGCGCAACCAAAATGGCGTTAACAGCCGTAAGATTTTCAATATAACTTGATTTACTTTGGGCGGAAAAACTTTAAGGGATGGTTGGACGCGGGTCAGATCTACTGCCATGATTTCCTTGACTTAATTATGTCGAGATACTTACATAACTAGATTATGTTACAATCGCGCCCAATTTCATTTTTTCGCTACCTTCGGCTGGCAAGCATATATGAGACTTTACACATCAACTCCACTTCGTAGTTTTGCCATTGGGCTAGTATCTCTTGTGGGTATTAGTATTAATGGGCTTGTTAATTTTATTGACAAGCCTAGCGCCTCGGCAAATGCTCAGTCTTTTCCTAGTGATGCTTCATCAAATGCTGGTAGCAATCAGTATTTGGTGTATCTGCCCAATGTGGCGAACATTAAACAAGCCAAGTTGTTAGCTCCTGACGCTTTTGTTAGCCGCCTAGATACAGGCGAACAGGTTGTCCAGTTAGGACGCTTCAATAATTTAAATCTTGCCCAGCGTCGGGCGGCTCAATTTAGTCAGGCTGGGCTTGCCCCACAAATCAGAACGGTACAGGGCAAATTTGGGACTAGTGCGAATTTACCAACGAATACAATTCCAACGATCCCTGCGTCTAATCCTATACCTCAAAATTCTGCACCAATTCCAGTCGAATCGATACCAGTACCGACAACGAATAATAATTCACTACCAGGTGTACCAGGCGGTCAGTTTCCCAATAATCAAATTTCAAATAATCAAAATAATCAAATCCAAATTGTGCGATCGCCCCAATCAGATCCCCAGCCGATCCCTCAGCCAAATCAACCGTTCCCTAATCAGAATAATTCCCAGCCGAGTTTGCCGATCGCTAGTCAGGGTGTTGCCAATACAGCCCAACTTCGCTACTTCGTGATTATTCCCACAGGCACTGTATCGGAATTGCAACGAGTACAGGCGATCGCGCCATCGGCTCAATTACGCTCTTCTTATCGTGGCACTTACATCGAAGTGCAAGGTCATCCCGATCGCACTAGTGCAGAGACATTAAACCTAACCATTCGTCGTCAAGGGTTTGATAGTCGTGTGGTGTTCTTCTAAATGCCTAAATAGTTAGGACTTACGCAAAAGAATCAAATGTAGGGGCAATTCATGAATTTTCCCTACGATAAAATAAGGCTTTCAAGTCTTTTTGCGTAAATCCTAATAGTGAGAGGCGGCGCTTTGCGCCGCCTCTATTTAGTTTGCAGACAATTTGTCTTTGGGGCGTTTACGCTTACTCATGACAATTTTATGACAGAATTTATAAGCACCATGTCAAAAGAATTTTTCGTTTAATATAGCCATGCTCAAAGCTGGGATTGTCGGACTGCCCAATGTGGGCAAGTCTACGTTATTTAATGCTCTAGTCGCTAACGCCAAAGCCGAAGCTGCCAACTTTCCTTTTTGTACGATTGAACCAAATGTTGGCTCGGTAGCCGTTCCTGACGATCGCCTCAATACTCTCGCTGAAGTTGGTAAGTCAGCGCAAATCATACCCACCCGAGTCGAATTTGTCGATATTGCAGGATTAGTGCGGGGTGCAAGTAAAGGCGAAGGGCTGGGAAATCAGTTTTTAGGAAACATTCGTGTCTGCGATGCGATCGTCCATGTGGTGCGCTGTTTTGAAAATGACGACATCATCCATGTGGAATCATCGATTGATCCTGCACGTGACATTGAAATTATTACCCTCGAACTTGCTCTCTCGGATCTGTCTCAAGTCGATCGCCGTATCGAGCGTACTCGTAAAGCGGCGCGTACCGATGGTGATGCAAAAATCGAGCTAGCGGCTCTTGAAAAAGTCCGTGAAATCCTTGATGCTGGCAAACCTGCGCGGTTAGCGAATCTCACGGACGAAGAAAAAGAAGCAATTTCTGTATTGCAATTGCTGACCCTCAAGCCCACAATTTATGCGGCGAATGTTTCTGAGGATGATCTGGCTACGGGTAATGCCTTTGTCGATAAAGTCAGGGCGATCGCTACGGCTGAAAATGCCGAAGTTACGATTGTTTCGGCTCAGGTTGAAGCAGAATTAATCGAACTCCCCGATGATGAGCGTCAAGATTTTCTAGAATCGCTTGGGGTTAAAGAAGGTGGTTTAAAATCCCTAATTCGGGCGACCTATCATCTTTTAGGACTTCGTACCTACTTCACGGTTGGTCCGAAAGAAGCGCGTGCATGGACGATTCACGCAGGGATGAAAGCGCCACAAGCCGCAGGTGTAATTCACTCTGATTTTGAGAAATCCTTCATTCGTGCTGAAACCGTTGCTTTCAAAGATCTGATTGAGACAGGTTCGATGAGTGCGGCGCGTGCTAAGGGCTTGTTACGCAGTGAAGGGAAAGAATATGTCGTACAGGAAGGCGATGTGATTTTGTTTTTGACTAGCGCCTAACAGATAAATATATGAAAGTGCCGCTTTGCGGCACTTTCGTTAAAGCCTCAATAGGGTGTAAATACGGAGAAATTAGGGAGACAAGATCATGGCGATCGCCTCAATCAATCCTGTAACGGGAGAAGTATTAAAGACTTTTGAGCCACTAACCGATCAGGAACTCGAATTTAAACTAGCGCTTGCCGATCGCACCTTTGCGACTTACAAACATACTAGTTTTGCTGATCGCGCTCAATGGTTGAAGCGAGCCGCCGATCTCCTTGAAGCCAGAAAAACAGAATATGCGATTATCATCACTTTAGAAATGGGGAAAACCCTGAAAAGTGCGATCTCTGAAGTCGAGAAATGCGCCCATCTCTGTCGTTTTTATGCCGAACAAGCCCCCATTTATTTAGCCGATACTCCCGCCCATACTGATGCGAGTCGTACGCTGATTCGCTATCAACCTTTGGGGATTATTCTGGCGGTGATGCCTTGGAATTTTCCCTTTTGGCAGGTGTTTCGGTTTGCAGTGCCAGCGTTGATGGCGGGAAATGTGGGGTTACTCAAACACGCTTCTAATGTGCCGCAATGTGCTTTAGCGATCGCCGAAGTATTTCATTTAGCGGGTGTCCCTGATGGCGCATTTCAAACTTTACTGATTGGGGCGGATCGGGTGGCAAATCTGGTTGCTGACGCAAGGGTGAAGGCAGCAACCCTAACAGGCAGTGAACCTGCGGGGCAGAGTCTTGCGGCGATCGCAGGGCATCATCTTAAAAAAGTCGTGTTAGAACTAGGCGGTAGCGATCCGTTTATCGTTCTTAAAAGTGCCGATCTAGAATTAGCCGTCAGTACGGCGGTGACAGCAAGGGTGATGAACTGTGGTCAAACCTGTATTGCTGCGAAAAGATTCATTCTTGAAGAGGCGATCGCCGATCAATTCATTGAGAAATTTGTCGAGAAATTTAGGGCTTTGAAAGTTGGCGATCCCATGCAATCTGATACCGATGTGGGACCACTTGCCACGCCACAGATTTTAGCGGAACTGGATTTACAGGTCAAAGCTAGTGTCGATGCGGGAGCGAAAGTCTTAGTTGGTGGTTATCGCATCAAACAAGAGGGCAATTTCTATGCCCCGACAATTTTGGCCGATATTCCCTTGGGATCGCCGCCCTATCAGGAAGAATTTTTTGGTCCCGTCGCTTCGGTGTTTCGAGTGAAGAATTTACAAGAGGCGATCGCGCTAGCTAATAGCACTAGTTTTGGATTAGGCGCAAGCGTCTGGACAAATGACCGGCAAGAAATCGAACAAGCGATCGAGCAAGTTGAGGCAGGTGCAGTCTTTGTCAATGGCATGGTCAAATCCGATCCGCGTGTTCCCTTTGGTGGTATCAAGCGATCGGGCTATGGTCGTGAATTGGGTGTCGAAGGTATTCGTGAATTTGTTAATATCAAAACTATTTGGATTCGTTAAAATTTTCTTCTATTTGGAAAACTATGAACACCGCTGAATTATTAGTCAAATGTTTAGAAAACGAGGGAGTGGAATATATCTTCGGACTCCCTGGGGAAGAAAATATGGCAGTTCTCGAAGCCCTTGAGAACTCATCGATTAAATTTATTACCACTCGCCACGAACAAGGCGCTGCATTCATGGCAGATGTCTATGGACGACTCACGGGTAAACCAGGGGTATGTCTATCAACTCTAGGACCGGGGGCAACAAATCTGATGACGGGAGTTGCAGATGCCAATCTTGACTGTGCGCCTTTGATTGCGATTACAGGACAAGTGGGAACCGATCGGATGCATATCAATTCCCATCAATATCTCGATCTGGTGGCGATGTTTGCGCCCGTGACCAAATGGAATGCTCAAATTGTCCGTCCCAGTATCACCCCCGAAATTGTTCGCAAAGCCTTTAAAATCGCTAAATCCGAAAAACCAGGGGCAACACATATTGATCTTCCCGAAAATATTGCTGATATGGAAGTTACAGGCGCTCCACTGTCAATCAAAGGCGATCGCAATCCCCTGTATGCCTCCTATCGCAGTCTTTCGGAAGCAGCCTTACTAATAGCTCAAGCCAAAAACCCATTGATTTTGGTAGGAAATGGTGCAATCCGTTCCCATGCTAGCCAAGCCGTCACCGACTTTGCAACGCGCTTAAATATTCCTGTCGCTAATACTTTTATGGGTAAAGGAGTGATTCCTTACCGCCATCCATTAGCGCTTTGGTCATTGGGTTTACAACAAAGAGATATTATCAATTGTGCCTTTGATGAAACTGATTTGGTGCTTGCCATTGGTTATGATTTGATTGAATATTCTCCAAAAAAATGGAATCCCATTGGTTCAATTCCGATTATTCATATTGCCGAATTAGCAGCAGAAGTGAATAGTTGCTATATGCCCCAAGTGGAGATTCTCGGTGATATTTCTGACTCCCTTGTGGAAATTATGCATCGTTGCGATCGCACAGGTCGTCCCGATCCCCATGCGATCGAATTACGCCCAAAAATTCTGGCAAGCTATGAGCAGTATGCCCATGACGATGGTTTTCCAATTAAGCCCCAAAAAATCATCTATGATCTGCGTCAAGTAATGGGCGCTGATGATGTGGTGATTTCCGATGTGGGAGCGCATAAAATGTGGATGGCGCGGCATTACCATTGCGATCGTCCGAATACTTGCATTATTTCCAATGGTTTTGCGGCGATGGGGATTGCTATCCCTGGGGCGATCGCGGCAAAACTAGTCTATCCCGATCGCAAGATAGTCGCTGTGACTGGTGATGGTGGATTCATGATGAATATGCAAGAACTGGAAACCGCAACTCGGATCGGCACACCCTTTGTGACGATTATTTTTAATGATGGTGGCTATGGTCTGATCGAATGGAAGCAACAAATCCATTATGGAAAATCTGCTTTTATCAAATTCAATAATCCAGATTTTGTGAAACTTGCGGAGAGTATGGGACTTAAAGGATATCGGATTACTTCAGCAAGTGATTTTATTCCTACACTCAAGGAAGCAATGGAACAAGATGTGCCTGCGGTAATTGATTGTCCTGTCGATTATCGAGAAAATATGCTTTTTTCTCGTAAAGTTGGTGAGTTAACCTGTCCTTTGTAAATTTTCGCATTAATGGATTAACTAGTGTATATCTATGAAGGTTCAATTCGGATTAGCTGCCCTGCTTGTTCGTCAGTCAAAATATAAATAAATCCATCTTTCCCTTGACGCACATCTCTAACTCTCTGTCCTACAGGAATAGTTTCTTGAACTACGGCTTTATTGCCTTCTATCTTAATGCGAATAACTGATTTCGATACTAATCCACCTGCAAGCAAATTACCTTGCCAATTTGGGAAGATATTGCCACGGTATAGCAACAGTCCTGAAGGAGCGATCGCAGGAGTCCATACCAGCTTAGGATCGACCATATCAGGACGCGATGTTTCATTAGAGATATTTCCACCAGTATATTCTTGACTAAAACTGACAACTGGCCAGCCGTAGTTTTTACCACCCTCAATGAGATTTAATTCGTCTCCTCCCCTTGAACCATGCTCTGTTGACCAAACTTGCTGTGATATGGGATCGACAAATAATCCCTGAATATTGCGATGTCCATAACTCCAAATTGCAGGATTTGCACCAGCTATTTTTACAAAGGGATTATCTGAGGGAATGGAACCGTCATCCTTAATGCGTAAAACTTTACCAAGCTGACTGTCCAGCTTTTGGGCTTGGTTGCGAATCAATTCGCCATTTAGTTCCAACGGTGGATTGCCGCCATCGCCGATCGCGATCAGCATTGTGTCATCAGGCAGCCAAACGATCCGCGAACCAAAATGTTGATTCCCTGATTTAGATGGTTTCACTTCAAAAATTACTTGTGGTTCAATCAAAGCTTTTCCATCAAATTTTGCTTTTAAGACGCTGGTATGATTGGATTGCAAGTTTCCAGTGGAGTAGGTGAGATAAACCAAACTATTCTGAGCAAAGCGTGGATGTAGGGAAATATCCATCAAACCCGCTTGACCAGATACAAATAAGTTGGGAATATTGGCGATCGCAATTTGTTCTAATAATCCATTTCGCAGAATTTTGACTCGACCAACCCGTTCGGTAATCAAAATCGCGCCATCAGGTAGCCAAGCCATGCCCCAAGGTCTTTCTAAATCTTGGGCGATCGTAACTTGTTTGAAGCCGATGGAACTACGTTCTTTATTACTTGAAGTGTTAGTCGCGATCGCTGAAGTTGTGGGTTGAGCAACTATTGATGGATTAAGGTTTGGTATCGGCATCGCGCAAGCACCGATGTAATTACCTGTAATCATTGCAGTTGCAATCATTACAAAATTAAACGGACGGCGTAAATTTTTCATATTGTTCAAATCTCATCAGGATTAATTCCTATCGATCGCAAATAATTAGCTAGTTTTTCCTTTTGATGACGCTCTTGTAAAGCGATCGCCTCAGCTTCCACTTGTTTTTGTTCAGCTTCGACCGCCCTCTCGTCACCAGTCAGCAACAAATTTCCTGTATCATCCCACCAGCGCAACCAAGCTACACCATTCTCGAATTTTAGCCCCAATTCCACACCCATCGGCGGAATAGGGTAATGAGAGCGATCGTTAGGCTGGATCTTGGTATAGCGATTATCAAACAAGTGATATACCTCAAGGCTATCTTTCCATGTATCAAAAATGGCATAATAAGGAATACGAATCGCTTGTTCATATACCCAGAATTTTCCTGCTTTTTCTGTTCCACTGGGCGGAGTTGCATCTCTTTCTTCTTTGCCACTGCCAGATACAAATTCGATCGCTATTAACGGCGCAACAAATTCTTTCCACATCACATAAGAACGGCGATATTCTCCATCTAGAAGCGGTGAAACATTCGGGACATAGAACCAGTCAGGTGCTTCGGCTCCTTTTTCGGGTGGTTCCATCATTCGCCAGTAGATACCGCTATCCTGACCAATACAGTAGCGTCCATCGGGATGTAATTTCTCTAATACTGGAGCGATCGAACTGGTTAAAACAATACTTTGTGGGTGTTCCTGAAAATTTTTCACAAAGGTTCCATCTGATTCGGGTAGCTGTTTATGGTCGGGTAGGTTAATTGATGTTGCAGGAATAAATGGAGGAGAGGTTGGTGTGGACTTAATGGGGGCTTCGGTGGTTTGCATAATGGTTTGCCTAGTAGCTCTGAGAGATACGTTGGGTTGATTTTAGCATCAATTTTAGGTGTGGCGTAGGTGTGGCGATCGCATTGAGCAAAAAACTAAAAAATATGATTAAAAATTTGAGATAGTATAAATATAAGCGCAACTATATCTTTTGTAGTCAGCAAGCCATAACAGCCATGATGATCCAAACCTTACCTAAAGTTACGACCTTTGATGAGTTTGTGGAATTTCTTCCTGAAAATTCTCGACTGCGTTACGAACTACATAACGGAAATATTAATGATGTATTATGGCGCTAGTCGCTCTGAGTAATACCATGTTTTATCCTCATCTTAGCGGCGATCGCTATATTAATCCACTCACAGACTTTGGCTTCAAACGACTATTTGGAACGGAGCCGAACAAAAATCTGTTGATTGACTTCCTTAATGTCATATTACCAAGCCAACATCGGGTCAAAGATCTCACCTATCGCAGTAACGAAAACCTCGGTAATACTCCCCTTGATCGCAAAGCAGTCTTTGATCTTTACTGCCAAAGTGAAAAAGGTGAGAAGTTTATTGTCGAAATGCAAAAAGCTAAGCATAATTATTTTAAGGATAGAAGTATTTACTATGCTTCCTTTCCCATTCAAGACCAAGCAGAAAAAGGCGATTGGAACTACAAACTTGATCCAGTTTATACCATTGGGATTTTAGACTTTGTTTTTGATGAAGATAAAAATGATGAGAATCTCTTACATATCGTTGAACTAAAAGATCAAAATTGCAAAGTTTTCTACGAAAAGCTGAAATTTATTTATCTGGAATTACCAAAATTCAAAAAAACAGTCGATCAGCTAGATGACCATTTTGACAAGTGGTTATTTTTGTTGAAACATTTACCCGATTTAGAAGAGCCGCCTTTACCATTGCAAGAAAATGTATTTATGCAACTGTTTGAAGTTGCTCGGATTACGAACTTTTCTCCATCTGAAAGGGAAGCCTATGAAAACAGCTTAAAGTACTATCGAGATATGAATGGTGTCATCGAAACAGCGCGAGAAGAGGGTAAGGCTCAAGGTATTCAAGAGGGTAAGGCTCAAGGTATTCAGGAGGGTAAGGCTCAAGGTATTCAAGATGGCAAGCGATCGCTTCTACTTAAACAACTTTCTCGCAAACTAGGGACTATACCCGATGCAATTAAGGTTCTATTGCACGAATTAGCGCCAGAATTATTAGATGTATTAAGTGAAGCTTTGTTTGATTTAGAAAGTTTGGAAGATTTACACAACTGGCTCGAAAATATTAATGGCTAGCAATAAGTGAAAGAATAGGCGATCGCCTATTCTCGCAAACCTTTCCAGAATTAAGTTTCACCGTAAATCAAATCTTTCAAGCTGGTGTAATTTGAGAGAATTAGGAATTCTCAAAAGGACTTGAAACCGTGATTCTAATGTAGGGGCAATTCATGAATTGCCCCTACATTTGGTTATTGTGCGTAGGGGGGGATTGAGGGGATCTTACCAACTACTTCTTGACAACGCTCTTGGACTTCTTAATCATCTTGCGAGCAGCCCAGACTCCACCAAGGGCAAGCAGCCCAAAACTAGGATCGAAGTCAAAGGGAACGGCAGTTGGTGCTGGGGCGATTGCCCAATTTGTAGCGACAGTAAGCTGATTAGGATCTCCTACATTAACTTCATTAGCAAAAGAGCTTGTGTAGTAAATACCATTACTTCCATTGATATACCATGCATTTGGAGTTGATGCCGAATTTGTACTTTGCACAGATGCAGTATTATCAGCAATCCAGTTAGTTGGAACTGCTGTCAATATGCCAGAGCCATTTGTCGTGAAACTACCAGTGTTGTCATCGAATACTGGATTAAAAACTGTACGATTCGCGCCATTATTGAAGTCGAATATAATATTGACTACATTGGCGGATGTCCAAGTTTGATTGGAAATCGAAGCCCCACCATTGTCTAACTCAATCGAGATTGAAAGCTGATCTCCTACAGATACTCCACTGAGAGTACCACTTACAGCACTAATAGTGTCATTGTAAGAAGCGATAAAAGATATTGCATCAGCAGGCATTGCCGTAACTACAGTACCTAATGCGACAGTGGCTAGAGTCGCAAACCCTGACACAGCAAGGGTTTTAAAGATTTTGCGGGGGGGTAGAAGTTGTTGACTGATTCATAAGTTTCCAGTTTATGGGGCTTGTTTACGAAATAAACGACTTAATTTTATCATGATTAAACTGGTTAGTTTGTAGCTTACCTCACGCACAATTAAACGTTCTTAGCCACTATTCAGAAATATCACCAAAGCGATCGCGATACTTTTGCAGTAAAGCCTCAGCTTGAAGAGCGATCGCTTACCTGACATGCAAAAAAGCGATCGCTATCCATTCATCAATTTGAGCGCGATCGCATACAACTAATCCCACATCATTCATCGCCTTAGTAATATCCTCTTCGCGATCGCTGGTGTATCCCGAAGTAATTAAAATTCCTGAATGGGTGGAAGTATTGCGTAAAGCCTGATAAAAGTCATCGGCAAGGGAAATATGCACCCTTGCGAAGATATTTGCGACAATCAGATCAAACTGCCTATCACTCTTGAGTTCGGGAACATCACCAATACTGTCTCCCCCCATCCAATGCCCCAGTTGACTTGCCGCACCAAGGCTGCCACAGGTAACAGTAACTTGAGCTGTAACTTGATTTCGCTCCGCAGCATCTTGAGTCGCAGTAACAGCAACGGGATCATTATCGATCGCCAAAACCTTTGCACCGAGTTTAGCGATCGCAACACTGAGGATTCCTGATCCTGAGCCAAGATCAAGAGTATTTAAATTAGGTTTAACGTGACGTTCCAAAAGTTGCAGACTGAGGATTGTCGCGGGATGGAGTCCAGTTCCAAAGGCAAGGCTATTTTGTAATTGGAGAATTATCTCTTGAGAATTTTGAGTTTCATAATTGGAACTAGGCGCAACAATCACAAAGCGATCGCCAATCCGCCTTACCAAATGATTATTTACAGAATCTTCTGATTTTTCAACTACTTCGGGTTTCTGCTCAACTACAAAAGTTTTCAATTCCGTAGTTAAACCTGTGCGATGTAGTGGCTTGAGAATAGCCTCGATTTCGTCTATGCGTTGATAGATTTGCCCATCTTCAGGCAAGTACATTTGAATTGTGAATGTCCATTTAGAATTATGGCGATCGCTATACTCACAAATATGTATATCTTCAATAGCGATCGCCTTAGCAAGCAAGGTATAAACCCAATCAACCGCCTCGTTAGTGGTATCAAGACTTAGTTCTATCCATGAGTTCATACAGCCACAATTTGCTCAACGGTGAGATTTAATTCAGGAAATGTCTGAGAGATTAGGCGATCGCTATTTTGAAATCTTGTTAATTGATATTTACCTTCACTATCTAAATTAAATATCAAAACTGAAGGCTGTTTCGGATCGCCTAAATAATCGCGGGGACCGATCGCTAAATAATCAACTAGCCAATATTCGCGAATACCCATACGTTCGTATTCATCAAGTTTATCAATATAGTCATCTTCCCAATTGGTTGAGACAACCTCAACTGCAATTTGAATTGGTTCGCGCATTCCCCGATGATTGAGGCGATCGCTGCGCCATACATCGCGATCGATCACACTCACATCTGGATGTCTACCCTGCTGTTTACCCTTTTTATTAGTTGTCAAAACCGCAGCGACATCATTAACGATGTAATTTAAGCCCAAGCGATCAATCTCGCGATCAAAACTTTTTATAATCAGCCATGCGACATCGTAATGAATTCTTGTTGCTAAAATTTTTACCATTTTGCCATCCACAAGTTCATAGCGTCCATCTTCGGGACATTGCTCCAAAAACTGCTCGAAATTAAGATCTAAGTTTAGACTTAGTTTTGGCGTTACTTCTAACTCCAAGTTTGATTGAGTAATTGGCTGCTGAGTAAGTACAATCATCGCTTTTCTCAAAAATGATTATCCTCAAATTATAGCTTTTCCGCCACAATATCTCGTTCTTTTGCGCCGCCAATTTCTTTGTTGAAATACTTTGTTGAAATAACTGTGGCTAAAAAATAAGGGCTAAAGGCTATAATTGCAAAACAGACAAATTTTTTTGAATAGTCTAGGTAGTCATTGAGCGTGCCAAAGGTCGGTATTGTCTATAACGACGCAAAACCTATCGCTGTGAGTGTAGCGATGGATATGAAGTTATGGCTCGAAAAGCGTAATATTCAAGCTGTTCTGGCAACAGGAAATGGCGGTATTTTGGGCTATGGTAAGCCAGACGCTCCAGTTTGCCACACTCCAATCGAGAGCTTAGTACCATTAGGATTCGATCGCGATGTGATGTTTGTCGTGGCTTTGGGTGGTGATGGCACTGTATTATCCACCTGTCGCCAAATTGCTCCGCTAGGGCTACCCGTGTTGAATGTTAACACGGGACATATGGGTTTTTTGACTGAAATCTATCTGACTGAATGGGAGGAGGCGATCGCCCAGATTGTTGAAAAGCAATATGTGGTTGAGCAGCGATCCATGATGGCAGTGCGCGTGTACGATGGCAAAGGCTTGCTCTGGGAAGCTCTGTCCCTTAATGAAATGGTGCTGCACCGAGAACCCTTGACTAGCATGTGTCATTTTGAAGTGCAGATAGGTCAGCATATGCCCGTGGATATTGCGGCGGATGGGGTGATTATTTCCACGCCCACAGGTTCTACTGCTTATGCACTGTCCGCAGGTGGCCCCGTCATCGAACCAGGGATTCCTGTATTTCAACTAATTCCGATTTGCGCTCACTCGATGGCTTCAAGGGCTTTAGTATTTGCAAACACCGAAAAAGTGGTTGTCACCCCAGCCAATCGTCATCGTTTAGTGTTGGTCGTCGATGGTAATGCGGGCTGTTATGTTTATCCCGAATATCGAGTTGAAGTTGAGCGATCGCCATATCCTGCCAGATTTATCCGCTTACAAAAAACAGAATTCTTTAAAGTGTTACGGGAAAAATTGGGTTGGGGACTGCCCCATATTTCTAAACCAACCTCAATTGAGCTATGAGTCAAAATCTTAATTTCAACAACCAAGATTTACGCGATCGCTCTTTCCAAGGTAAAAATCTTATGGGGGCAGACTTTAGCGGTGCTGATATTCGGGGATGTAACTTTAGCCATTCACAGCTTCAATCGGCAAATTTTACCAAGGTCTTAACGGGGCTAAGTCAACGCCAAAATCTCATTGCCAACATCACCTCATTTTTGATGGCTTTCATGTTTGCTGGGACTGCGATGATTGCCGCAATTTTGTTAATTACTTTTACTCTTTCTTTAATTTTGGGAATCGCCCAGATTAATCGTGAAATTGTCTATTGGGTCGCAATTGTCGCCATCGTTTTATTTGCAGTTGGTTTTGCGATCTCCTTTACGGGCTATTTCATAAATAGCAGTAAAAAAGGAGTTTTCGCAGCTATTCCTATTTCTCTTGTCGCTGCGTTTATGTCAGGGTTCTATGGTTCAACCTTCACTAAAATATTGGTGTCAGGTGCTTTTAATGCGATCGCGGGCTTACTACAATTTAATATTTTTACAGCCTTACTCACATTTTTAGCGATCGAGCCATTACAAATTTTTGGCAGTCTTTATTTATTTCGCCTAGCCATGAATACTTCACGCACAAGAGTTGGCACAAATTTTAATCACGCCGATCTTACTCAAGCCTCATTTCACAGCGCCATATTAGTGAATTGTGATTTCTCTAAGGCAATTACAAATGATGTTGATTGGGAACAGGCAAAAATATCGAGATGTAATCTTTGAGAGCATCAAAAAAGAAAGGGCGCTAAGCGCCCTTCTATTTATTCGTCTTCAGCAAATTGATAGCGAAATAGATCTTTAGGATCGGGTTCAGGTGATGTTTCGGCAAACCTGACACATTCCTCAACCACATCACGAATCTTTTTGTCGATCGCTTTCAACTCACTTTCAGTGACCAAACCATGCTCAAGCACGCGACTTGCAAAAATTTTGATCGGATCGCGTCCAAACCATTTATCTTTATCTTCCTTGCTGCGTAACTCATCGGGGTCAGCGAGAGAGTGACCTCTAAAGCGATAGGTCATGCATTCCAAAACAGTAGGACCTTCACCAGCACGACCGCGACGGACGGCTTCTTGAGCATGTTCACGCACCGACAACACATCCATGCCATCAACTTCAAACCCTGGTATACCGAAAGCTTCAGCTTTCTTGTGAATTCTGACATCAGAAGTGGCGCGGTGGTGCTTCATGCCGATCGCCCAGTCATTATTTTCAATCACAAAAATAAGTGGCAACTTCCAAAGCGCCGCCATATTCAATGTCTCGAAAAATTGACCATTGTTACTTGCACCATCACCAAAGAAACAAGCGGTAACTTGGTCAGCATTAGGATCGCCCATGACTTCACGGCGATATTTTGATTGGAATGCTGCACCCGAAGCAACGGGAATCCCTTCGGCAACAAAGGCATATCCACCCAAAAAGTTATTTTTAGCCGAAAAGATATGCATGGAGCCGCCGCGCCCTTTACTACACCCTGTCTCTTTACCAAATAGTTCCGCCATAACTTCGTTGGCGGTAACACCTGCACTAAGGGCATGGACGTGATCGCGGTAGGTGCTGCATACATAGTCATCAGGGCGCATGGCTTTAATTACGCCACTCGCCACGGCTTCTTGACCGTTGTACAAATGCACAAACCCAAACATCCGACCGCGATAATACATCTCAGCGCACTTGTCCTCGAAAGTACGCCCCAATACCATATCTTCGTAAATGGTTAGGGCTTCGCCTGTGGTGATATTCGGGGCAGAAGTCGAAACAGTGGCAACGGTGTCTTGAGGCATCGATTCAGTACTGGTGCTAATCGTTAAAAATTTTCTTTTGTTAGTCTAGCAGCGAATGTCGATCGCCGTACAGCATAGCTGGGGCAGAACTTTAAATTAAGTATGCTGTTTTAAATATTTGTCAGCATTTTTTCAGTATTATGGATTTTAATGCCAACGCGATCGATAGGTTCTTTGAGCTTGGGTTCAGCGATCGCTTCATAATGTACGACATCAAAAAAATACGGTAATGGCTTCTCTTCGTTCAGACAATCGGCAAATCGCGCTGTAATTTCATAGGTAAGGCGATCGCCCTTGATCGCCAAATCCACATCTAAGCCTGTTTTATAATTGCCTTTTGCGCGTGAGCCAAACAAGATTACTTCGGTAATTTCAGGAAATTCTCGAATTGCTTCGTTGATACAAACAAAATCTCGTTCAATTAATCCATATTTCATAGGGTTGCTATTTTGTTCTTGAAGTCGTCATAAACTTCCGTGAGAAGTTGAAAATATTTGTTTCTATTTTTCGCTTCGACAGCGATCGCTGTTTCTTCGTTATAGGTATGTGCAGTCAAGTTGCGGTCTTGAAGTGCATCGATCCAGTCATGTCCATTGCTGATCAGTCCCGCCTGAAATGCTTGTTTAATCGCTTCTCTAGGAGTTTTGGCAATCAAGCCTTCTGTTTCTTCATAGTCCTTGAGCAATTTCCAAGCGAGTTCAAAGGTCATCTCAAAAAATTGAATCAATCCTGCTCTTGCTAAAATGGAAAGCGGTTCTGTTTTGAGTGAGTCCTGCAATAAAAGGAATACTCTCTCAAAGTTAGAAAATCGCTGTATCCATCGAATATCTTCTTCTATCATCATTAAATCTACTGTAGCTTAATCAGGGCTTGAGTTTTGGCAAGACGTACTAAATGCTCGATAAATTCATAATGCTGCCATAATAGGCGATCATTTTTCCTTGGAGTTCCCTAAGTGGTTTTTTAGAATGTTTCAGGAGTGAAACTCCCATGCAACCCATAGGGAACATGGTGCTTTAAATGCAAAGTCGCTACAGGTTTACCTGCAATATTTTCAGCATCCAAAATCACTAAGTCCGAACGATTATGCTCAGCATCAAAAATCAAGGTTAATACCCAGCCAGCATCTTCGGCACTCTCGGCATGGCGATCGCGGGGTACAAAAATCGGCTCACTAATAAAACCGCGTGGCGCGAAACTGTGGAATTCTTGCTTGCCAGTTTCCATATCGACTTTAGCGATCGCTTGCAAAGGCGCATTACCTGATTCCTTAGCGATCGCGCCAATGTAGGCATAACGATACTTCTGTCCCACACAACGGGGATGCACCACAGGAAACTCACAGGAGCGCTCTAAAATTAATTCACGTTTGACTGTGCCAAGCTTGGGATTAATCGTAAATCGATATAGCTGCCCCGCGATCACCTTGTCAAAATCAATATTCCGAAAATCGGTATTTGGTTCCAACTTGGGATAGTCGGGATAGCAAACTGAATCGACAATAATTTCGTCCCCATCTTCGTAAGCGTTGCAATGGTGAAACACAAAACAGGGATCGGTTTCTAACGTTTGTAAATTTCCTTGGCGATCAACGATCAAAAACTGACTTGGTGCATTGGGCTTCAGTTCAATACATTCCCCTGCGGTAGACAAGCCAAGAATAAATGGCAAAGGCTTGAAAGTGACAGGATTCTGCATAAAAATCCGATAGTTCGGCGTATAGACAAAATCATGTAAGAAACAAAATCCTGAAACTTTTACCTGCGATTCTGTGGATAATGCACCTTTGTCATTGATTTGGTAAATCGAGATTGTCGATTTTACTCCTTGCTCTACCCCAAAGCCCCACAAATCCCCAGTGCGATCGTCCCGCCTTGGATGGGCTGTAAAGACCTGACTCGCCCCTAACTTGCTATCAAAATTTTCTAAACCCAAGGTATCCAAATTTTTAGGATTCAGCGAGTAAGGAAGCGACGCTTCCCATAGAGCCAACAACTTCCCACCCTGATAAACCACACTAGTATTCGCAACATTCTTATTTTTTAAATCAAAGATATTGCTTAGCCATCCGCCAGCTTTTTGTGTGCCGAACACGCCACGATATAAAATTTTCCCTGCTTTCTGTTCGGCAAGAAATTCAGGTGTCTTCACAAATTGGTTCGCAAAATGCGCCTTACCATCTTTAAAGGTGATCGCGCAGATCATCCCATCACCATCAAAGGGATGTCCATATTTCTGACCATTAATATCAAGCTGTCCAGGTCCATTCCGAAATAAAGTCCCCTCTAGCTCTACTGGTATTTGCCCCTCGATCTCATCAATCCAATAAGCTTGCTCAGTTTTTAGAGACTCATATCCCTTCTGCCAATCTTCACGAGAAAAAACGGGCGATATAGCCTGAACCATAAATCCTCGGCAATAAATAATATTTATAAACAATTCTTTACATATTGTAACGTAGAAACCAAGCTATACATTCACACATTGAAATATCTCTAGGAAGTCTTAGGCGGCAAAGCAGCTAAGGTAAATCCAATTTAAAAGAAGGAATTTATTTTAGGAAGGAATCTAGATATTAATTATCCTTCTATCTAATCTTTTTGTTATTTGTATACCACTTATCTTGGCATGGAAAGAAACATGGTTTTATACTCCAACGATACCGAAACTAATCTCTCAATATTTGCCTGTTGTTGTACTAGTGTGTGTCAGGCGTAAGTCAGCAATTCAACTATATTGAGCGATCGCAGCTTACTCAATCGAGGAGTTGGATATAACTTTAACATTCCAACTTCTAACTACTGAATGGTTCTTCCATCCAGTCAGTTTGCTATGGAGCAATACAAATAAGGAGAAAAATATCCATGTCAATACAGAACTACGGCGACCCCAAAATTAAGTTCGACTGGTGGGCTGGCAATGCCCGTTTTGCGGACTTCTCAGGCTTGTTTATTACCGCTCACGCTGCCCAAGCCGCCTTAACCGCCTTTTGGGCAGGTTCATTCACTCTATTTGAAATCTCAAGGTTCAACCCCGCGATTCCCTTGGGAGAACAAGGACTCATTCTTTTACCTCATTTAGCAACCCTTGGGTTCGGTGTTGGCGATGGTGGTCAAGTAGTTGATACCTATCCCTATCTAGTTGTGGGAGCGATTCATCTGATTGCGTCGGCAGTATTAGCTGCGGGTGCGATTTTCCACCTTCTCAAAGCACCCAAAAATCTTAAAGACTCTAAAGGCGCTGCTCGAAACTTCCACTTTGATTGGAACGATCCCGCAAAGCTTGGTCTGATTTTAGGGCATCATTTACTCTTTTTGGGAGCAGGTGCATTGTTACTTGTTGGCAAGGCAGTATATTGGGGCGGACTATATGATTCCACTACCCAAACCGTGCGTTTAGTAACTAATCCCACCCTCGATCCAACGATTATTTATGGTTATCAGACCCACTTCGCCAGCATTAGCAGCTTAGAAGATTTGGTCGGTGGTCATATCTACATTGGGCTACTTCTAATTGGTGGCGGCATATGGCATATTCTCGTTCCACCACTAGATTGGGCAAAGAAAGCGTTGATTTTCTCTGGTGAAGCGATTTTATCCTACTCATTGGGCGGTATTGCTTTAGCTGGATTTGTCGCCGCCTATTTCTCGGCTGTTAATACCTTGGCATATCCCGTTGAGTTCTATGGACCAGTATTGGATATCAAATTGGGAATTGCTCCTTACTTTGCCGATACGATCAAACTTCCTTTAGCGGCTCACACTTCCCGTGCATGGTTGGCTAATGCTCATTTCTACTTGGCATTCTTCTTCTTGCAAGGTCATCTATGGCACGCTCTTCGTGCTTTAGGTTTTGATTTCAAGAGTATAGAAAATGCTTTGAATGGACTTAGTGCGACTGAGCCAGTTGAAGAGGTTAAGGCGACTCCTGCTACGGAAACAGCTACAGCAGCTACTACTGCTTAATATCTGCCTTGAGAACAAATGTAGGGGCAATTCATGAATTGCCCCTACATTTTAGAATGTCTCAACCCAAGGACGTAATTCCACTTCCCATGTCCAAGCGCTACGAGGTTGGCGCAGAATACTCAGATATGTTTGCGCGATCGCATCGGGATCTAGCAAACTATCAGGCTGATCAACGGGCTCAGGTCGGCGCTCGGAACGAATACCGCCATCAATAATAAAATGTGCGACATGGATATTTTGAGGTGCTAACTCACGGGCAAGGCTTTGAGCTAAACCACGCAGCGCAAATTTCCCCATCGCAAAGGGAGCAGAGAGTGCATAGCCTTTCACACTAGCAGAAGCACCTGTAAAGAAAATTGCACCTTCACCAACCTTGAGAAATCCCTTAGTAGCAGCTTGAGCTACGAGAAAACCACCGTAGGCGGTAACTTCCAAAGTTCGCAAAACTTCAACGGGATCTAAATCCACAATTGCGCCCCTAACTCTAGCGCTAGGGTTATAAATCACAATTGTGGGTATTCCTAATTGCTGTTCCACTTGATTAAACAACTGCTCGACTTGATCGGGTTGGGAAGCATCGGCAGTAAATCGCAAAGCTCCAATTTCCTCCGCTAAACCAGCAAGTTTATCAATCTGTCGCGCTGCAAGAGCCACGGTTATTCCTTCTTTGGCAAATAAACGCGCAAGGGAAGCACTCAATCCACTTCCTGCGCCAATAATTAAGGCGATCGCTGTCATAATTTATGCACTCTCTTAAGAAATTTTGAGATTAGCATAGACTCATGGAAAATCTCTGTATCATGGTTTCAAATCTCCATTTAAATATTTTGAGTTTGGGAACTAATTAAACTGCGTAACCATATTTGCAAGGGAACGCGATCGCAATGTTGAGACCAAATTTGCATATAGCTATACTCACCTAAGTCAATCGGCGGCTCGAAGATCGCGGCAGTCCCAGGAGCATTGTCTCGGTTTTACCTAGCAGAATGGTCTTTCGCCGCTTCTGTTAGCTGCTTTGGATCGGGAAGTTCTTTAGTTCTTATTTTGTATAGGGCGATCGCCACCAAAGAAAACTCGCTAATGCAATGGAACCAACGGTAATTAGGGTCGTAGCAGTGAATGTTGCATCTATGCCCGCTACCAAAGCAGAAACAGGTGCATTGCCGATATCAAGCATTTTCGTGACTGCAAGATCAGCATTTGTTAATGGTTGAAGATTTGATAAATTATTTGTTTGGACATAGGACAAAGTAACAACGGAAAAGAAAGTACTTAATAAACACATCCCCATAATAATTCCCAGGGATCGCGAAAGAGCTAATAGACCAGAAGCAATTCCGAGTTGATCGCGATTTACTGTTCCCATAACAGTATTACTAATCGGTATTACGGAAATTATTGAGCCCAGTTCGATCAGAATTCCTCTGACACAAAATCCAAGTGTAGTTGAGTCGGCATTCAAAGTACTAGCCGTCCCGCAACCAATCACTAATAACAATAAACCAAATAAACTGACGATCCTTTCTCCAAAACGATCAGCAATCGTGCCTGCGATAGGGGCAACTAATACTGAAGCTAATGGTAATAGGGTCAATAAGAAGCCAACCTTTTGAGGTGAATAATTAAGACATAATTCTAGAAATAAGGGAAGAATTAACTGGATAATTCCCACAACAGCATAAATCATCCCAAATAAAAGTAAATTGAGACTAAAATGCGGTAAATGAAACATTTTTACATCAAGGATTGGTTCTTCTAATGAAGATTCTAAAAATAAGAACCATATCAAAAAGATTATGGATAATCCAATTAAACCTATTTCTAAAGAATCGCCAAATCCTAATTCTTGAATTCTTGTCATTGCTAGCACAAAACAACTAAGAGAAAGGGACATTAGGAACAACCCTAATATATCAAAAGGACGACTAGTATTATTAATTTTGTTACTAACCGCGTTAGCTATATCGGTAGTATTAACAATCGTAAAAGAAGGTAGAGACTGCATAACAATGGCGATCGCAAAAATCCCTATGGGCAGATTTACCCAAAAGACCAAACGCCAACCACCAAAACCAATTAATAGCCCTCCTAGTCCAGGGCCCAGAGCTAATCCCAAAGAAGCAAGCCCCGTCACCCACCCCAACACACTTCCGCGCTCCTCTTCAGGAAATATTTCGGTAATGATGGCATTCCTTAAAGCCCAGACAAATACAGCACCAAGTCCTTGTAAACCACGAAAAGCTATCAAAAAGCTAATATTTGGAGCTAGACCACAAAATAGTGAACTGACGATAAACAAGACTAAACCACCTAAAAACAATGTTTTTTTACTATAAATATCACCTAAACGTGCTACCCCAAGCACCAATACAGTCAGCACAAAGGTGTAAATTAAAATAATCCACTGGGCGATCGCAAAACTGGTGTGAAAATAATCGACAAGTATGGGAATGATTGCCCCAACAATATAAAACTCCGTGGCAATCATAAAAGCACTTACACCGATCCCTAATGTTGCCCACCATTTTTGAGATTGGCTTAGCGTATGGATCATATTTTTATTTTTCTACGATTTGTGATTTGGTTAGTAATTTGGTGATGAATGTGAGAAATTACAGAGCAGAATTTATAAATCAGCTATAGATCAGTGTTTATATTTAAAGTCCCACCACCATTCTCAATGTCAGAGATTCATTTTCATCTAGTCCAAATTCTTCTTGACTTCTTTCAAAGACTTCGGGATCAATATAAGTACCAAAAATGCGATCGCAAAAGGTAAATATATCGCCTAGATTTTTATATTGATGTTCCACCTTACTAGAATGATGAACTAGATGATATCTTGGTGTCACCAAAATCCACTCAAGAGTTTTCATCCAGGGTAACCATTGAATATTAGTATGAACAAAGAAAGTAAAAAATGAATAAGCTATCACACAAATAAAAGTAATATCCACAGGAATAGCCAACAAAGGAAAAGCAATAAAATCCCATTTAGCAATAATTTTAGCCATCAGTGAGTTTTTATTACCCTTCAGCCAATACATAGGCTTTTGAAAATGATGCCATTTATGTGTTCGCCAAAATATGATATTGCGATGCATCAACCAGTGATTAACGTAGGCAATGACATCCTTAAGTAAAATAGCAACGACTAGCCTAAACCACAATGGCAAATCTGTAACCAAGCTCCATCCCCAAGAGTGATTAATTATTTCAACAATGGGAAAGAAAAACCAGTTACTTATATAAGCGTAAATTTGAGCAGAAACAACTATAAAAAAAAGAATAATCGGTAGCTCTTTGAGATCTTGAATAAAAATCGACCAATGTTCAATTTTGCGAAAAGGTTGCTTAACTTCCCATAACCAAAGAATTAAACCCGATACCAACAGCACTAATAAAGGTACGAATAAAGGTACGAAAAGATGCTGCATTACAAAATCAAAAATAGAATGCATCAAAATTTATCTCACTCCCGCCATCGCTAGAATTTCTTCATTAACAAGAATCCGATTTTCTAAACGAGCTTTGGTTAAAATGCGATCGCAGACTTCATCTCCTAATTCGATTCCCTCTCGCTGCAACAAAAATTTGACATTTGCTCGACCACTATAAGGACCAACCTGAATACCATAATCAAGCCCAATCAAGCTGGGATCGACTGCGGAATAAACACAAGCAGCAATATCCTTACTCTGTTGTAATTCTGCCTTTAAGATTGCTGAAGCGTGTACTCCCATCTGAGTTAAAAAACTATTTGCTCCAAAAATTGGATATTTATTAGGAACTTCTAAATGGCAAAGCTTAGCAACCTCCGCACAGTATTTTCTAAGTATTACCAAGTCTCCATCATTCCATAATTCATCAATTTGCAAATTAACCATGATCAAATCCAAAGGTGCATTTCCAGCCCGTTCTCCAATTCCCAAAATAGTGCCTTGAACACAATCAACTCCAGCATTTACTGCTGTTAGAGAATTGATTAGAGCTAAACCTCGATCATTATGTCCATGAAAATCCAATCTTCCCTTAAAGCCCTTTTGATTTAAAAAACATCGTAAATGCTTAACTATTTGCTCTGTTCCTGTGGGCGTTAAATAACCGACTGTATCGCAAATAGTAATTTCAGAGGCTCCTTCCTCAATAGCTGCTTGGCATAAACGTTCGACTATTTCTGGCTCAGCCCTAGAAGTATCTTCAGGAGAAAAATTCACTGGCAATCCTAGTCGATTGGCTAGTCCAACACCAAAGCGGGTTAGTTTCTCTAATTCCGCGATTTCCCAACCCTCTACATAACGACGAATTGGTGAACAGGGAATAAATAAATGGGCGACTACAGGAAACCCACTCAGATCGCGAATCCTTGCGATCGCCTGAATATCTGATTCCAACATTCGACCTAACAAACCAAATCTGAGACCTAAGCCTCTAGCTCGCGCCCCCTGACACAGAGCAAGAGCTTGCTGATAAGCTAACTCTTGGCCAGGAAAACCCACCATCGCATCGTTAATTCCTGAATCATCAGCTAGACTCAATAAATCCAGTTTCTCTTCTAAGGAAGGAATCCGATTAACACCGCCCTCTAAACCATCTCGTAAAGTTTCATCACATAACTTAATAGAATTACCAGAATTCAAAATCGGTTTTAAATTATCAGTCAACAACTTATTCCAATTATGTATTAAATCTACAGCTTGCATATTTCCCATCACATAAAATCAAATTTTGGAGAATCAAATTTTGGAGAATTAATTTCTCTAGCAATCATCATGTTTTACAAATAGTTTTCTCCAATTGCAATATATCCAGTCCTTCTCGTAATCAGGGCAACCGCACACGTTTCTTAACAAAAGAGAATACATTTCGCAACAATCG
>JBAXTW010000300.1:0-2460 GCA_037129985.1 Pseudanabaena sp. ELA645
ATCGTTCTATGTCTCGGTCAGTGATGCCATCGTACATTTTACCGACAGCAAGTTTACTAGGATCTACGGTGCTACCAATCTTCAGTTCGAGGTAGGTATGCTCGACTGTTTTTGGCGGTATTGGTAGCTCTTGCCCAGTTTTCAGGTCAATTTGTCTAAATTTCATAGCATCGGTTCATAGTTAATCTGCTCTCTCTAAAATTCAAAGTCGATTTCTGATTCTTGTTGATTTGCTGTAGCTTCGGCTAATTTCGGCTCTGCTACTTTTTCCTTCGTCGGTTTTGGTACGGCGTTTTCGTCATACAGGGAATATCTTGATTCATAGCGTCCGATGTCGTCAAAGCTGGCTAGTCCTTCGCTCAGTAGTTCTTCGTAGGTATAGCCTGAATTAATCATTGCGCCAATATTTGTTCTCATTGATGTCTCTCCAAATTTATTTGTACGGAATTGTAGTTTTTAGTCAAACGGCTCTAAAATATCGGGTTTAGAGATTTCTCTCTTGTCAATATTATAGTGACTAGAAATAGAAATTTCTTTACTCGCGAACAATCGCTAGATTTTTTGTCAGATTCTTTACGATATATTAGATCGGTTTTAGCTTTTTTCTGGATTTAATGTCATCTTTTATGCCTCTATCGCCTATAAATTCTTCTGATTTGTCCGACATTCGCTTAATTGCGTCCGATGTTGATGGCACTCTTACCCAAAATGGAAAATTCTCTTCTAATTTCATCTTCACTCTTCTGAATTTACAATCAGCAGGAATTAAAGTCCTATTGGTGACTGGTCGCTCAGCAGGTTGGGTCAGTGCTTTGGTGAATTATTTACCTGTTACAGGGGCGATCGCGGAAAATGGGGGAATCTTTTTGAAACCAAATGGAACTCAAGATTTGCTCTCTTCGGTTCCCAATTTGTCTAGACATCGCATTCTATTAGAAAATACTTTCCATCACATTAAGCAGCTATTTCCGAATCTTCATCCTTCTGCGGATAATCAGTTCCGTATTACCGATTGGACTTTTGATGTCGATAATTTATCAACTGAGGATATTCAAGCCATCTCTTCCCAATGTCAGCAAATGGGTTGGAGTTTCACGTACAGCAATGTCCAATGTCATATCAAGCCATTGCATCAAGATAAGGCTACTGGTTTGATGTCGGTTCTAAAAAAATATTTTCCTGAATTTAATTCACAGCAAGTCTTAACCATTGGCGATAGTCCTAATGATGAAGCGATGTTTAATCCTGATCTATTTCCCATCTCAGTCGGCGTTGCAAATGTTCGCCATTATCAAGACGAAATGCTGCATTTACCCAAATACGTTACTCAAGCTTCTGAGTTTGCGGGGTTTTCTGAGTTGGCAAAATTATTACTACAAACATAAAAAGCGGCGCATCGCACCGCCTCTTAATTTTTGGAAAGGACTGACAATTTAGCGATCGCCTCTCATCAATAACAATTGCACCAGTTGCAATGCTGCATAAATCGCTGTCGCTACATATGTCCATGCCGCTGCATTCAAGACACTACGAGCGCCCCGATTTTCATCACCTTGCAAAATTCCTAACTCGTCAATTAATTTCAAGGCGCGGCTTGATGCATCAAACTCAACGGGTAAGGTGACGATATGAAACAGGATCGCTCCTGCAAACAAAATAATGCCAATGTTGATGAAAACAGTACTCAAGCTACCCAACGATGTTAAAAATAGTCCTGCCATTACCATCAGTGGTCCAAAGTTTGCACCGATATTTGCCACTGGTACTAGTGATGCACGGATATTCATGAATTGATAGCCCCGTACATCTTGCAATACGTGACCACATTCATGGGCAGCGATCGCGGCGGCGGCTAGGGATGACGATGCGTATACCGACTCCGATAATCGCACTGCTTTGGCAGATGGGTCGTAATGATCGGTCAGTTGTCCTTCGACTTGCTCAACGGTGACATCATGAATCCCCATGCGTTGCAAGATCGTCTTAGCTACCTGTGCGCCTGTCATCCCTAAACTCGATTGAATTTCGGCATATTTTTCGTAGGTAGCTTTGACGCGATGTTGCGCCCAAAACATCAAGATCATCCCTGGAATTAGGATTAGGTAGGACGAGTGAAAGTACATAAACTTTTCTCCTTTAGTCGGTTCTATGTCTAATTATCCCCTTGCTCTATGAGTCTCTGGCGGTAGTGAAAACACTACTACGATTGCTTCCTGTTGCCTAAATAGTGTCACAGATGACAGTTTCGAGGCTTATCAGCATAATTCAGGCTGAGATAAACAAAATTTTGATCTTTTATAGATCGGATCTAGAGTGATCGATGTATGCTTAAATTGCACTTTTTTATCTACAGGAGATTACTTAGTTAGTTTTCCCCTTCAAAACAAAAAGCCAGTGGCGCGAATCACTAGCTTTTTGAAAACCCGAAGGTACAAATTAAATTTTTTGGAAACGGGCAGA
>JBAXTW010000301.1:0-2454 GCA_037129985.1 Pseudanabaena sp. ELA645
AATGGAAAACTTTGAGAAAGGCGATCGCTATTACCGTGAGTCGTGATTTCTAGGCTATCTTTTGTAAGTTACTCATAATCATTATCCAAAAGTTGTTTTAAAGAATCAAAACTTTGTTGAGAACTGTGGCGAACGCTGTGAATTTTAACGCTTCTAGCATTTTCATCGTCTGCGATGCTAAATAAAATGCGATATTTCTTCTCATATAAAAGTTGACGTATTTCTATATCCAAATACTCACTTTCCAATGCTAAAGGACAACGACTAGGAAAGCTTTCCAGTTTGAGCATTATTTCATAACAACCCCTAACCCAACGGTAGGATTTTTCAGGAGCATTGACCTTAAGCCACAAAAAGATCTGTTCTATGTCATGAATTGCCGTAGGAGATATCTCAATTCGGTCGGTCATATTTTTTTTGAAGATCTTCAAAAGCTTTATGAATAGAAACCCCTTTACCTTGCTCAAATTCCCCTAAACTTTGGCGAATACCTGCAAGAGTTTCGAGAAGTTCCAACCGATCAAGTAGTTTTTCATAACTTTCTGCATCCTGAAGTACAGCAGCAGCTCTACCATTAACAGTGATTACAATTGGTGTTTTATCCGTTTCAAACTGATGAAGCAATTCAGGGGCTTCCTTTTGAAATTGATTCAGAGGACGGCTATGAGAGAGGTTAAGCATGATGTTCACATATTTCGAGTGTTGTCAACAATCTAGTAAAATATTATTTTTCATTAATTATAACGCCACATCAATCCCCAACTCATTCCCCCCCCGAATCAGGCGATCGGCTCAACAATTTATCTGTTAAAAGCGATCGCTATAACTGTGAGTTGTGACTTTTAGGCGATAGATCGCATCCTGATAGCGGCGTGGGATATAGTGAAGTTCAGGAGAGTCGAGATTACAGATTCTATATTATGAGCGATCGCATAACTTCGGATTCATCGCAAGCATGGCAGTTAGGGCAAGACACGATTCTTCAGCTACTAACCGAACTTGACCAATCATCTCAAACTCAACGTGATTGGGACTGGATGTGGCGCGAACATGCAAGTCTCGGTCCCATCTGTTTAAAGATCTTTGTGGACAGAACATCTGCTGAACTAAAAGAGTGGTTTGCCGATATCATCACCACACGCATACCTCAAAACAACTTCTATCCATGCTTGTACAGCAACCAATCTGCGATCGCTCAAGAACTAGGAATTCATTTTGAGGATTTAGCAATCACGGAACTATCCGCAAGTGAATTTTATCAATGTGTTGAGGATTTACAAACTCAGCGTCAAGGGCGATTGCCTCAGGTATACTGCCCTGACAAAGATTATAGCTATGTGGCTAAATCAAGTGATATCCGCACTGGGTGGATACTTTTGCTCAATGGTCTGTTTTCCTTGGATCGTAGCTACCATACACCCAAGTTCGATCAGCAATCAATCGATGCAATGCTCTTGACGGCAATTATGGCAGGAGAGTTGGGAGAGATTTCTTGGGATCTATTTGATAGTGATTATATTTACTTTGAAGCCACAGGAGAAGGATTGGAGTCTCTGAGAAACTATCTTGACTCAAATTCCGATCCCGATCGCCTGCGGCAAGAATTCTCTCAACTGCTGGTTCGCCATGATGTTGATGCTTCATCAGCAAATAATGTTCAGGAAGCTGCTGCACGAATTAACCAGCATTTTCAAGTTCCCCTGACTGAATTAGATGCGATCGCGAATTTAGAAGCTTGGCTTCGCACAACAGCGATTTTCCAACTGCCGCGCTATGTTACCGTCGAACTGCCCAGAAGACTGGGAAGCACCTATAGGGAAGACCCAGACTATGCGCGTATTATTTCCGCGAATTCTCGTATTCTATGGCGATGGTCGTTTGATGGATAATGTTCCTCTACCAATCACTACCCGCGCCACCACCATCACTACTACCGCCACCAAAATTACCTCCAAAATCATTAGAAGAACTTCCATAATCGCTACTATAGGAACTGTCATAGCTACTAGAATCATTGCTGGAACTGCTATAGCTAGAATCGTTAGAACTATAATTGTTGGAATCACTGGTAGCTATAATTGCAGATTCGCGTTGATCGTAAGCAAAAACACAGCCACAAAAATGACAGCTATAGACCGTTTGCTTTACTAAGCGCATAGAGGTAATCTTCTCTTTTTGTTGGCGATCGCTCTTTTTACTATTTTTGTTATTCTTAGGTGATTCGATCGCTCTCTCGACAGTTTGCTCAGAAACATCAACCGCATAGGATTTACAATGAGCGCAAACACTGGCACTACTATCAATACGTTGAACTAGATAAACCTGTTCTCGCGTAATTGGCAAAGCAATCTCCGCTTCTCTCCATCCCCGAAATTCTAATTTTCCTAGCGATCGCGCTGGGGTGTAATTAAAAGTGAAAGTTCCGCTCAAGAAGAAATGGAAGAAAGATTAAGC
>JBAXTW010000302.1:0-2450 GCA_037129985.1 Pseudanabaena sp. ELA645
TGGGTTTGGGGGTGAGGGTAAGAGTAGTGTGGCACGGCGGTGGGTGGCGAATGTGATGCAATCTGATAAAAAGCCGCAAGGGGTTTTCTGGTGGGGATTTGAAGCAAATCCTAATACCGATGCATTTTTTGAAGAACTCCTCAAGTTTTTAGTAGATGGCATTAACACTCAAGCGCTACCTTCTGCGGCAGAGAAGATCCAAGTTATTAATGCCATGCTTAGCAACAGTCGATGCATTTTTGTACTGGATGGTTTAGAGGTGTTGCAGTACGACGATGGCGAAGATTATGGGCTGCTCAAAAATTCATTGCTGCGTGAATGGTTGCGTGATTTTGCCAAGGTTGAACATAGCTCTTTTGCAATCCTGACTAGTCGTTTGCCTGTTTTCGATTTACTCGACTTTACAACTTTTGTGCATCGAGAAGTTAAGAGCTTGAATGTGAAGGAAGGAGAGGAACTCTTAACCAAAGTTGGGGTAAAAGGTTCATTGCTGGCAATTCGGAGTGTAGCAGCAAATTGGGATGGATATGCGCTCATTTTGAGTACGATTGGGGCATATTTGGTTGACCGTTATGGAGGAGATGTTCAATATATTCGCGATATTCCACCGCCAACATCCAATGAAGATCGCTACCAACAAGTAGGAAGAGTTTTGTGTTTTTATGACGCGCATCTCACCCTAGCAGAGCGAGAGTTTTTACAAACTTGTAGTGTATTTCGCGTACCTGTACCTGAGCGATCATTTAGGCGTTTATTTCGTTCGTGGGATGGCATTGAGAGATCTCCCGAAATTCCAGAGCGACAGTACCAACCAAATTTTATCGAGCGTTCGATTATTTGGGTGATGTGGTTAATAGATCGTATCTTGCAAACAAAGCGGAGCAAATGGATACGGGTGCGAAGACGACTCGATAAACCGATGGCGAGTTTAGATAGCAAGACCTTTTCGGCGATGGTAAATCGCTTGGTGGATTACCGTATGTTGCGGCACAACCACCAAGAAAATTGCTACACGATTCATCCGCTTTTACGGGAATATTTTCAACAAGTTCTTCGGGAGCGACCTGAACAACAGAGACAGGTTCACCATCGTTTAAAAAACTTCTATTTAGCTATCTCTCCACCAGTGCAGGATCTTCCAACTTTGAACAGTCTCGCACCGTTGATTGAAGCGGTACATCATGCTTGTCAGGCGGGTGAGTATGATGAGGCGAATGATGATATTTTTTGGGAGCGAATTTATCAGAAGAATCGCTATGTCCTTACCAAAAAAATCGGTGCTTATGAAACAAGTCTCGCTCTCATGCAAGATTTTTTTCCAAAAGGAGACACATCACAAGAGCCGAAGGTAAGCAAACCAAGCGATAAAGCCTTTATCCTAAATGATATCGCCATCTGCCTCATGAGTTTGGGACGCTTGAATGAAGCACCTCCCTTTTACGAACGCAGTTCCAAGATCTATCTTGCTAAATCCAATTGGGGCAATGCTAGTGGTGGCTACCAAAGCCTAGCGGGATTGTATGCCTATCTCGGCGATCTGGCGGCAAGTGCTGAGTCTGCGCGTGAGGCGATCACCCTAAACGATCGCGCCGAGAATAAAAATTACAAACGCAATTCACTCGCCTATCTCGCTTATGCAGCATTTTTACAAGGAGATGGAACTACTGCGGGTGAGACATTTCAGCAAGCCGAGGCATTAGAACGTGAGATCGATCCGTCCGAGCAATATCTGTACAGCTTGCGAGGAATTAAACACGCGGAATACTTGTTGAGGTATGGTGAAGCGGACTATGCGCGGCGCGTCACAGAGGCAAATCTCGAAATTTGCAAGCAAAATAACTGGTTAGACGATACCAGCCAATCGCATCGCGTTCTCGGCGATCTTGGTATCGATCCACAAGTTCATTATGCCGAAGCCCTCAAAATCGCCCGCAGTATTTCCTGCCGTGACGTTCTCATTGAAGCCTTGCTAGGTTACGGTCGCTGGTTGGTAGGTCTAGGTCTAATCCCAATTTCGCAAGAAGTGTTGCAAGCAATTTCCTATTCCCAAACAGAGCAATGCTATATGCTTTCCCTCCGCACAAATGAGAATCCTAGAGATGAGAACGATCTGGTACTAGCGCGACAATATCTTGACGAAGCGCTGACATATACCACTACAAGCGGTTATCGCCGTTATGAAGCAGATCTTCGCATTGCCCTAGCATGGCTACATTGGCGCGAAGGCGATCTCATTACCGCCAAACGTGAAGCCGACAGAGCCAAACGCGCTAGTGAGGAGATGGGATATTTTTGGGGTCAAGTTGATGCCGCAGCCTTTTTTGTGCATATTGATGCGCCTACAATATGAGGTGCTTCAGGTTTGGTGATTGTTACAAGATACCGCCCCTGATGGCTCACTACGCGAAAATCGCAAACAAATTACCATACGCTAGAATAACAACAAGATA
>JBAXTW010000303.1:0-2445 GCA_037129985.1 Pseudanabaena sp. ELA645
CTCTAACTTTAACCCTATCTCCTCACCTCTTTCAAAAATCAGCGAACCGTAAGTAAGTAGCTAGATATAAGAAAACTTAAAAAGCAAAGATTAAGATCCCCGACTTTTTTTGTAAATTTGTAAATTGTCTTCGCTTGCCTAGAAAAAGTCGGGGCTCTGGGCATTTACAGGTTTCTTTTACTGACCTACTTACTTTTTTTGGGCTTTTTTGTATTGAAGAAGATCATCGCTGTTTTTAGCGAATGTCTAACCTTGACTCTTCTTCTTCTTAGCCCAACGCTTTAGTCCCCACAGTCCGCCAAGAACGACGACAGCGCCAGTCGGCTCAAACTCAAAGGGAACAGGTGTGGGTGTGGCAGCACTAACACCATAATTCCCAAAATACTGTGTAGAATTTACGTTAGCAAAATAAAGATTCAGATTTCCACCAAAGCTAGGCGGCTCAAAAGATAAATCGTTAATACCATTGATAAAGTCGATTGAACCACCTGCACCATTAGAAGTATTATTACTAAACTTCACACCAGTTCCAGATCCAGAAATAATCGCTAGGACTGTTGACGGAGTTGTCGTGATGTTAGCGTTTGTAAAAGTGGTTGTACCAAAAGTAATGTTGAAGTTATAGTCGGGAAGAGAAGTTAAAGTGTAAGTACCATCAGATACATTGCCTGTGAAACTAAAAGTCCCAGTTCCAACAAATGGCGCTGACAATGTGTTGTCAGCAGTGTTATCAAAGTTGAGATTGAAGCTCAAGGCGTTAGCAGGTGCTGTAAATGACAGTAAACCTAATGTAGCCAAAAAACCGATAGCCAAAGGGCTTTTTAGGCTTTTTTCGTTAAGGGGGGGGTAAAACGATTATTTTTCAATTATGTGCTTTAATAGTGAATGCAGGTATAATGCATTTTTTCAGTGCATCCTGTAATCTCCATTAAATCAAAAATATTTTCATAAATCTAGTTGTTTAGCTACAAAGCGATCGCCAATTTCAAATATTTAAGCTATTTACGTTGCTCATTTCTAACCCACATTTCGCAATTATTTTGGTGGGAAATGTCTAACGCACTAATTTTGGATTTTAATATTTTGTCCAGACATCTAAGTTGAGTTTTAGTATATCTTTATTATTATAAAAGTACTTTAAAGAATAAAAATCCTAAGTTTATTAACTAAATTATTTTTGTAAAAGACAAAATCCAGAGTAACTTCATCTAGAGTTTGGAAACTGTTCATGTAAATCAGCCTTATGGTTGAAATATCTCAGAAGTTTGTGTTAAAGCCAAAACTAAATAAATCGTTGGGGTGTCATAGCATTAGCTTTTGGAAGGATGACAACCAATATAACTTGTATTGTGTTTTGTATGATAGTAAACTGTTATAAGTGGTCAATTGTGTAATAAATCATGCAATTACAAGCAGTATTTTAGTTGAGTCGCTATGCAAAGTTTTTCACAATATACAACTTGCCGATCAATGCTTGCGAAAAAGCAAGGCAAGGGATTTTCGGAAACCGAAACAAAAGAAATTTTACGGCAGGTACTTGCTCAGGTAAACACATTGCATGAGCGTCGTCAGTCCCACGGTTCGATTTCGCTAGATACGATCGCTTACGATCAAAAACGAATGATGATTGTATTGCTGCCTAGTAATGGTCGCAATAATCCGATTTATTTAGCTCCAGAAGTTGTCCAGACGAGACAAGCAACTCCCACCGCCGATATTTATGCCGTGGCGGTTGTAATGATCGTGCTGTTGACAGGAAGCCCTCCCGAAGAGCTAAAAACCGCTACGGATATGTGGAATTGGGAAGAACGATGCAACATAAGCGATCGCTTTATCCAAATCCTGAATATTGCGCTATCTGCTACCCGTGATTTTCGCTATGTCAATGCGGGGCAGATGATCCGATCGCTAAAGCCGATTATTGCTATACCAGAACCTAAAATTGATCCGAATCTGATTAATCCTGCGATCGGCTCAGCTAGTGCCAGCGAGTTACAGAATGATTTTTCGAGAGATTTTTCGCAAGATGATCTTTCGATGCCAACCGTAGCAGAAGCATCACAATATTTAAATCCGACTGATCCCATAGATGCAAATCTATTAAACTCGATTCCTGCTAAAAAGACTCCATTTGTTGCGTTTACTAATGGCTCCAATTCCATCGGCTCAACCAAGTTAGATTCGACCAGTGGCGATATCAGGGCAAAAGCAGAAGACAAAGTAAACTCGCAATTTAATAGACTAGAAATCACTGGCAAATCACAGGTCGATACTTCTGAAAGTGATTTTTGTGCATTTCAATTGCCACTTAGTAATGAGAATGAAGATAACTTGTCCCAAGGTGAAGTACCGAAAAGCAACAAGGCAAGTATTACTAAATCAAATAAATCCTTGCTGTAAATAATTCGTTGATGGAAAAGTAGGGTATAACAAGAAGTAGATAAT
>JBAXTW010000304.1:0-2326 GCA_037129985.1 Pseudanabaena sp. ELA645
CTCTAACTTTAACCCTATCTCCTCACCTCTTTCAAAAATCAGCGAACCGTAAGCATATAGTCCGTTGCTATGTTCTACCCATAGTCGATCTATAGCCAATAGCTCATCCAAAGGAAAGTTGCATAGATCATTTGGCTCTAACGATTCCCCCATTTCTTTTCTAACAGCGCTTAGTATCAATTTATCGGTTTCCCACTCCGCTTTTTCCCATTCTCTAGCCTTAAGATACCCATCTAACTGCTGATAACGTGAGGTCTTGATCCTTATTGCCTCATCCCTAAGCATCTTTAACTCTTCTATATCCTTTTTGAGATCAACATCAATCCGCTTATTAGTTTCTTGTATGCATTCATAAGCCAAATCGATTACTCCCGCAGATCTTATCGCTTTAATACAATCACTAGGCTTCCTGATTTTGCTTACATACATCGTAATTACTTGTTTCCATCGGTCATCCTCGAAGTATCTATATAGAAGATTTTCCTGTTTTAGCCGTATCACTTCCATTGCTGCGAGAAACTCTTGAAAACTAAGGTGAGCAAACTCAAATTCATTAGGTTCCCTCTCTACCAAAAGTTCACTAATTTCTTCCACTTGCTTGAGAAAATCCTCTGCTCCGACAATTTCTTCCTGCTCAGTCAAATATTTTCTTATTCTTTCTAACAACGTCTCATGGTCAATGCTTATTTCTTTCTCCTGCATCATTTCCAGAGCAAGCATTTGCAAGATTGTAATCGAATCACAATCAGTTAAAACCGTTCCCAACTCACGCGCCATTGGGCGATCTCTTAATTGCAGCATACAAATTTCTTCATATAGTTCTACCCTCCGTCTAGGCAATTTTACAGTTGGATAGCGGCGATGAAACCTTGCAATCATTGTCAATAATAGAGGATTACTCGCAAAATCAGTTAATTCTTGCCTTTCCTCAATTTGCACTAACAAATCTCTAGCAGATTTTTCCGCTTCATGTCGAATCGCTGACGTTTCTGTTTCCGTATATCCATAATATTCTTGTTCTTTATATTGATACCACTTCTCCACAAACTCACGGCGTTGCTCTTGATCAAAAGGCTTCACGCGCAACACTGAATGTAAATCCAACCGATCTTTATCGACAACAACTTGCTCTATATAAGCCTTAGGTCTTGCTGTGAGAATGAAAATTGTCTTAGGATACCTCCGCATCTGCATATTCAGCCATCTCGCCACCAAAGGACGCTGTAATTTTGGAACCTCATCAAATCCATCTAACATCACAAGCATTTTGCCCTGTCTTAGTAGGTTTTTTGCCCAGTCCGTAGGCATTCTTAGCTCTTCGCCTGTGATTAAATTAGGTATATGATGTTCTTCAATAATTATTGACAAGTCTTTTGGATGCTCTTGACCGAGCAAATCTCGATATTTCCGCAACAGTAACAACACAGGTACAAATCTGGTGATTTCGCTTGATTGTTTGTTTCTCCCCAATTGGTAAGTAACGTGCCGTAAGAGTGTCGTTTTGCCAAAACCGCCCCAAGCCAAAATAGCGATTTGTTTATAAAGCGGATCACGTTCTCCTTTTAATAATAGTGTCCAAATATCGGTTGTTAAATCTTCCAAGGTATTATCGCCACGGTTAGATCGGTAATTTTTACCACTCCAACCAGCACGCCTCTGATTACGATTTAATTCTAAACGCACAAAAACATCTTCTAGCAAATGTCCTTTCACTCGTCCATCAATTTTACCCACACCCTCAGTTTTATAAAGTTCACAATCTGCTGCTTGAGCTTTAAAGTAGCGCTCTTCCATAGACAGAACTCGTGCTACTACCGCCTCACTTAGAATATCAATCCTTCGATCTGCCTCCTTACCAAAATCTTCTAAGCGTTTTTTAGTACCTTTATGGATCGGTTGAATCAATATTGTTGCATAGGAAATCGCAATCCCAATCACTAATGATAAGATTGCTTTCGGAATATCACTTTCCTTAAATAATTGCCAAAATGCCCCAATTCCTCCTCCAGCAATTCCTCCAGTTTTGATAATTTTCAAAACAATATCGGTCATCTGCTCTTCGAGATTTAGCTTCGGTTTTGGTTCTGGCTGTTGAGTCATGGTGTTTATAATGATCTCATTTCAAATATTATAAACCCATAAAATAAGTTAATATGATAACAATTACAAGAATTGGCAAAGTTATCTTTCCCAAAGATTATTTGATGGTAAATTACTATGACTATCAAAGAACTACGCTCATATGGGGAATAGGGTGAAGCCCAACTTTGCCAAAAAATTTCTTGCTGTAAATAATTCGTTGATGGAAAAGTAGGGTATAACAAGA
>JBAXTW010000305.1:0-2286 GCA_037129985.1 Pseudanabaena sp. ELA645
TCTATCCTAAAATCCTACATCTTTTCGCTTCTTTATTATTCATGCAACAAAGCCACTGAACATACTGCAATATCGGAAATTAGAGTATCTTCCATTCTTTGCTTTAAGCTCAGATTTTTACCCTTGATATAGATTATGCAAGTGTTTGTGTCTAGCAGATATTTCATTCAATTGGTTCTCGTTCTGATTGAGTGCCTTGTGGATGTCTGACAAAAGTATCATCATCAATACAGCCATAAAACTTAGGATTTACTTTGTTGCTTGCCGCAAATTTTTGGGCTGGTTCATAGACCAAAATAATATCTAGCTCCGATCCTTCAGTGGCTTGAGGTAATTGCAATTGCAATAGTCCATTTTTACCAACTTTCGATCGCATTCTAATACTGTGCATATTTGATAAGCTCCATTGATTTGATCGTTAGACAATTTAAGTATAAGTTATAGCCAATCTTGATTTTGGAGATTGTGTAGGGGTTTAGCATTTGCGAGACTGTTGATCTCTTAGAGCTTTTGACCACAGAAGATAATTCTTAAATGATTTCTTTAAGTATAAGTTATAACTTTAGGTGCAAAGATCAAGCAAAGGGCAATTCTGGATTATTCGCCGCAGGTTGCTTACTCTTGGTTTTTCCTTTTGCCTTTTTACTTTTTCCTTCCGCCCTGTCGCCCCGCAGCACTTCTTCCTGATAACGCTCTTCATTGAGGGCAAGGAGTCGCGCTAGGACTTCATCGCGGATCTCGTCTGCCCAACGATAACGATAGGGCTTTTTCTTTTGTCTTTTCTCCCCTCGCCCTGCGGGAGAGGGGTCGGGGGTGAGGGCTTCTTCTTCGTCTTCATCATCGAGCAGAAACTCACAAGTGGGCTGAAGGTCTGTCCAGCCGTAAGCATCGAGGATGGCGCGATCGCATTGATTATGGAGGTCGCGCAGTTTGAGTATGGCTGGATCGTATTCATCGGGATCGTGGAAACGGTTGTAGGTGGCGGTGAGTCCTTGGTTTAGTTACTCCTCATTTGCTTTCTTTCGTGCAAAATCAATCACGGTGTTACTCAAACGGATTTTATGATCAAGCATATTCTGAATCGCTTGTTTGATCGAGAAAGATGGGTTTAGTTGCTTAAACTTCAACAAAATACCGATTGAGCCAGTTAAATTTAGACCATGTAAACGAGCTAATCTTCGTCCAACCAACTCATCAATACACACAACTGCAATCGAGCGATCAATGGCTAATTGAATCACAGAAGCTTCACCCAAATCCAAAGAATTTAATAATAATTTTGATATATTTAATGGGTATTCCTGCTTACTCAGCCATGTCGCCTGTTCAAACTCTGACACCGCAAAGCTCTGCACACCACCTTTTCTAATTTCTTGGCAAACCTCAAACGGCACAAGCACATCAGAATATAAACCAGACAAAGGCTCCAAATTTCCCCATGCTGCGGTCAGAGCAATTAATGGAGACGTATTAATCACAATGTACTCTGTTTTAGGCATTCTCAAAATCACTTAATAGTTCATCTTCCGATAAATCAATCATTGAAACACCATAGTCACTAAGTTTCAGCAAAAAATTAACTCGACTAACACCAATCAAAACCGCAGCCATTCCAGATGACAGTTGCTTCATCTCAAACAACTTCACAGCCATCGCCCACTTAGCTTCTAGTTCAAACTCTTCTCTGGTGCGATGGGTTGCATCAGGGAAACTCTCTGGATAAGCGATCGTTAATGTCAAAGACATATTACCTCCTCAAAGGATTGATAATTTTTAGTGTGTTTAAGAAAACCCATACCTACCACGAATTTCTATGGCTTTGATCGCCACGATCAAATTTATAATCGGCGGGTAACTTTCCTGAAAAGCGCTGAGACCACTCTATAAATTGCTGACGCTTAGATCGCTTTCGCGCCAAATTATCTCTATCGGTGACAAAAACTTCAATTCTTACTTTTGCTCCCTCAAGCTCTGTGGGTAAAGGCTGCTCGAACAAAAGAACACCATTTTTGCAAGTTGCAGTTAAGACAATCATAGTTTTGTACTTCTAGATTAATTTTGTGGATTGTGTATTTAAGTATAAGTTATAGCCCATCTTGATTTTGGAGATTGTGTAGGGGTTTAGCATTTGCGCGATCGCCGATCGCCTCCTCACCAGATTCTCTATTAACAAGGGGCTTAAGCCCCTTGCCTCGGTTGGCGGAAAATCACGAAAATTGCAATTCTGGCTCATTCGCCGCAGGTTGCTTACTCTTGGTTTTTCCTTTTGCCTTTTTACTTTTTCCT
>JBAXTW010000306.1:0-2284 GCA_037129985.1 Pseudanabaena sp. ELA645
GACTCTTTTATCTAAATCAAATCTCTGGATTTTCTATCTGCGTAAGGTGAGTTAATCAGACTGGCTAGATTGAATATCAATATATACCCAATCAGTTATACAACTATACAGCACAAAGAGGGATTGTCAACACAAATTAGTTTCCAAAATGAGAAGAAATGATAAAGCTGGGGAATGTAGAAAGGCGAGAATTTGTGGTTGAGTATATTTCCCATAAGCTATACTAGCTATAAGGTTTAGGTGATACATATGTATAAGGATTGAAGTGAAAAGTGATCGCCCTAGGGTAGTAATTCTCTATCAAGTGGATTCTCATTCCATTTTACTTCCACTCGTTGTCTAAATATTCCCAAAAAGATCCAATTTGGTGTCTTACGAACCATTGCGTTCTCTGATTTAAGAGACTTGACGGATCTACCCACGATATTACTAATCAAGCATCGGGAACGATTCCAGACGCGAATTGCTCAGAGTTTTGAGCAGTTGTTGATGTCTGCCAACGTTGATTTAGCAATATCCATTCCAGCAACATAGCACGACATTGCAGACAAGTGATTTCTTCAAGTAATTTCTGAACTCCATCCGAAGTCAAAGGATAAGTAACTGCAACTAATTCATAACTTAGTTTGGTCATTTTTTCTATATAAGCAACAAATCCATAAAGCTTTTGATTAGAGAAAGAACTATTTACAGCCCAACCTTCAGTATTTAAAGGGATTAATTGTGCGATCGCCGATGCTTCAATCCCTAACTCGCGCTTTAGAGTAGAGATCGCTGCAAGTTGAGGATTTTGTCCTGCGATTACTCGTCCCCCAGAAAAGTCTAAAGTTGTTTGATCAATACCAGCACGATAACTTGGCTTTGGCAATAAGATGCGATCGCCTTGAATAGCTAAAACAATTACCGAATCCGCTTTTTCAATCCGCCAATACTCCAAAATTTCGCCGCGATCGTCTTGCAGATGTTCGCCAACTAGGGTTAACCAACGTGAATTGATTTCTAGGAAGCGATCTTTAACTTGCCAAGTTTGTTGAGCGTTTGGCTGCATTTTATCCATAACTCACTCTAATGGACTAACCTTGTCCAAGTTTTCAAGCGTAACTTTTGACTTTGCCTTTAGAGTTCTTTTGACTAGCTTTAATCGGTTCATTGCGCCGCAATCCTTCTAGTTGTTTAAGCTGTTGTGACTGCTCTTGTAAGCGAATAGAAAGGCGATCGCTCACCAGTTCGCATAAATCAAAAATAAATGGTTCGACAATTTCATAATATACGCTGACACCTTGAGGAGTCCTAGAGACAATCCCTGACTGAGCTAAAATCTTTAGGTGTTTCGAGACATTTGCTTGTCCCAAGCCTGTCTCTTCCATAATTTCTGTAACATTTTTTGAGCCTGACTTCAAAGAACATAACACTTGTAATCGACTGAGTTCAGATAATACCTTAAAGTAATCGGCGACTTGAGTCAGAGCAGAAGGGTTGAAGGTCATAATGGTAGAAGCAAACTTTTACTATTTTTATTTGTGATAGCGTGATTCTATAATATTACCATATAATGATATATCTAAAGCTAAACTTATGTGAATTCATTATAAATTTTGTCGGTTATCATTCTTCAGAATGTTTAGCCTAAAATGATAACTACCTGTGTGTAATTTTTGCCGTGAAAGGCTTAATATGTAACAATCCTTTCAGGGATTAGTTTGCATAGGAAGATTAAACTGTTTTAATGCGGCTCTGAAATCAATTCTCAATTTGTAATCATGAGGTTGAATGCTAGTTATTATATAGACTCACATTCAGATTTTCGGAGACCTGAGTATTGTTAACAGGAGAATCCACCAAGGCACTCGCAAATCAGGGATGAACTTAGCTCTGTTTTTAAGTATCGGGAAACCTTGTGACAATAAAAATCTGAGGGAGCGTAAAGAAACAGGACAATGCTCATATTCATCAATTATTCCGTAACGAGCAGCCAGTTCCGCCCCAATCTGAACTTTGCCAGTTCTCTGCGTCAAGTTCGAGTCATTACACAAGGCAGCAATTACCCTACCGACAAATAAAGGAGTTTCCCAATTGAATTTATCAGCGATCGCCGCCACACCAACATTGTTATCAGCACTCTCAAGGTTTGATTCAGCCAACTGATGAAACTGCTCAGTGCCAACAATCCCCGGCCAAAGTGAAATCGAAGCAACATTAAAAGGTTTGAGTTCGATTGCCATATCAGCCGCAAGGCGATCGCAAGCAGATTTACCAGTACCATAGGCTACTCCAAAGATAGGAG
>JBAXTW010000307.1:0-2269 GCA_037129985.1 Pseudanabaena sp. ELA645
TGGCGAGAAATTCGTCTTTGAGTCTGGTTGCGCGGGCGAGTTGTTGGTTGGTTTCCGTCAATTCTTGCTGGGCTTGTTTCCGTTCCGCAATTTCTTGTTGAGATTGCTCGAAGAGATTAGCTTGTTGAATCGCGATCGCTAATTGAATACCAATTTCTTGAATCAGATTAATCTCATGCTCATGCCATTCGCGAGTATGAGCGCATTGATGGATGCACAGTAATCCCCATAGGTTGTTGCCACATAGTAATGGAATCACCAGATTTGCCCGTACCTGAAATTGAGCCAAGATATCGCGATGACAGTCCGTCAGCCCAGCATTATCTATATCATTCACGACCTGCATTCGACCTTGGGCATAGGCGGGAGCATAGTTTTCGCCAAAGCAATGGTCGTGAATGGGAACTTCCTTTGCTGAACTAAATCCATCAACAACGGATTCGGCGACAAATTCACCATCATTAAAATTGGATTCAGGATAGAACTTGAAAATACCGACGCGATCGCATTGCAGCAATTGCTGAATTTCTTGACAAGCGGTATCAAAAATTATTGAGAGATCGAGGAATTGACGGATACGCTGAGTAATTCCTCGCAATAGGATTTCTCGATTTGCTTGTTGGAGAATAATTTGCTCGGATTGTTTGCGATCGCTAATATCAGTTAACGTTCCGATGTAGCCAGTGGCTTCCCCGCTCTCATTGAATTCTTTGACGAGTTGAAAAAAATACCAGCCAATAGTTCCATCTGGGCGAAGATGTCTGCCTTCCCCAGTCAGCATAGGTTGTCGGGATGAAGGCGAGAAGAACTCATGTTCTATTCTGCCTTCGATCATATCTCGCTCATCAGGATGCACTGCGTCGAGCCATCCTCTCCCCATTGCTGATGCGACGGATCTTCCTGTCATTTCGCCCCAACGTTCGTTGACGTAGATACAGTTTAATGGGCGAAGATCGAAGCGAGTAATGGCAACAGGAGTAGTAGACACCAATGTTGAGAAGAGACGTTCGCTTTCTTTTAAGGCTTCTTCAGCTTGTTTGCGATCGCTAATATCTTGAAAAGTACCAACTAAACCGATGACTTCTCCCAAAGCATCTCGCAGGGGAATTTTATTAGTTTCGATCCAGTTTACTTTGCCGTCAGCCGAGGTATAAGTTTCTTCGATGCCGATCTTGGAGATTCCCGACTCCATTACGGATTGATCGTCTGCTAGGTATTTAAGGGCTTCTGTTTCAGTATAAGAAAAGTCAAAATTTGTTTTGCCAATAACATCTAAAGGTGATTCCAATCCAGATGTTTTAGCAAAAAGCTGATTACAGCCCAATAGAACTGACTGGCGATCTTTCCAAAATACTGCTAAAGGGAAGGAATCGAGGACAGTTTGGAGAAATCGTTCCCTTTCTTGGAGTTCTTGGGTACGTTCTTGGACACGCTCTTCTAACGCATGGTTTAGGCGATTGAGGGCTTCGTTGACATTTTTGCGCTGCAATTCCGTCGATGCTCTGGCTGCAAAGACTTTCAAAATACCGATCACTTCCGCCCTTTTCGTTTCTAACATTGGCTTTGTATCTAAAACACAAAGATTGCCAATGACGTTACCAAGATCGTCTTTTAAGGCAACTCCTAAGTAGCTTTCAGCTTGCATGGTTACAAGGTCAAGATCTTCGGCAAAGACTGTTTGAACGGATTCCTCACAATGATATTGTCCGTCTTGCAAAGAAATTTCGCAGGGAGTCTTGGCTGGTATAAAGGAACTAGAAGGTTGTAAGTTGCCATTTGCCCAGAATCCTAACGTAATTAATCGATCATTAACCAGCTCGGTGACAAGAGCATAGGTAACATCAAGCGCCTCGGCAATGTGACGCACCAATTCCACAAAAAAGTCTGCTCCTGTAACGGCGGCGGTTCCTGTTACGAGTTTTTGTAAGACGGTCTCGGCACGTTTGCGATCGCTAATGTCATGCAAAATTTTAGAAGCCCCAACAATCTGTCCATCTTTGTCGAATAAAGGAGAAATGATCGCCGATACTTGAATAAATCTACCGTCTTTACCTTTGCGAATAGTTTCAAAATGTTCTAACCCTTCTCCACATTTAAGACGCTCAAGAATTTGAGATTCTTCTTCTAATCGATCGCTGGGAAAAAGCATAGAAATAGGTTGCCCGATCGCTTCAGCCTCTGAATATCCAAATAATCTCTCAGCAGCAGGATTCCAACTAGTACAGGCTGGCTGAAGTAACAAGACACTAACCACGGAACTTCCATTTAA
>JBAXTW010000308.1:0-2250 GCA_037129985.1 Pseudanabaena sp. ELA645
ATATTACCAATTTCTTCCTTTGGCTCACCTCCCCGAAACACCTATTGAGCCAAATATAAAACTTTATTAAGTCTCCAATTATCTATAACGCATAGTTCAATTAGATATTCTATTAGGGATATTAAGCATGAGTTTCAAATCATTTTTCTCTGCTATTGGCGCAGCATTATTCGCACTTGCTGTAATCTTTTTACAAGTAACAGCACCAGCATTTGCAGCACCGATTGGTATCAATAGTTCCACTCCATCTGGTTCATTGTCTTTACCAGCTAGTCAAGAGCAAGACCTTCCTGGTTTTACAAACACTTCTGCCGTGGCTGTCAAGTTAGAAATTCGTACTCAAGGGACATGGAGCTTGACTGATAAGGATCCCAAATATGGGGCTGTAGATGGGAATGGCGTAGATGTTAGAGGTGACGCGAGATTTCCTCAAGTTAAAATTGGTTCGGTCGTAGCACAAATCAAGGATTCACAAGGCAACTTAAAATCTTTGATTAGCGGAAAGGAGCAGACTTTTGAATTGCAGCCAAATGAAACTGTAACTTTTATCGTTAATGACGATCTAAAATACTATGGTAACAATGTTGGCAACGCAAAAATCAACTATTCTGTTGTCCCTGCCTGCAATAAAGAAGAAAAACCACCAACTCCAGACCCAATTACTTCTTGTCTACCAGATGGTACACTTACCGTGTTCGCTAATGAGGAAGTAAATTTGCCTAAGTTGACTAACACACTAGGCAAATCAGTCACACTTAAAGTGCAAGCTTCAGGACAGTGGAACTTTGGTACAGATCCAAACCCTGCTAACATTGTAGATGCTAACGGGAGTACAAGAGATCGCGATCAAAATGGATTTTTATTCCCTATGCGCTTCTCTGGTATCAAACCTTCAACATTAGTAGCCCTGAAAAATAACCAAGTTGTTGCTTCTGGTAAATCGCAGACTATTTCCTTGCAACCAGGAGAAAGTGTTTCATTCATCATGAACGATCAACCTGGTATTTATCGTGACAACACTGGAAGTCAGATTCTTAAATATTCTTTTGAGTGTAAATAGTGTTTGAATGGATATTACATAAGATAAACGTCTTCCTGAAAAACTAGCTCGTTAGAATTACTTAATTTCTATTTCGTTTATCCTTCCTTCAACAAACATACCTACAAAAATTAGTGGCTACTTGTTTTTTAGCAAGGCCACTTTTTTTAACCATTCCTTTATCCTAAAATATTCTTTCCTCGCACTCAAACAATTAATTTGTCTGAGATTGACACAAAAAATATAGCGATCGCTGCTTCCCGTAGGATATTCAAAAATCAAATCTAAGCAGAGCGAGTGTTAGAATATTTTTTTGAAGTAAAACTTATACTTTCAAGCTTTATCTATGTCAGAGCAGAATAATATCGAAGATAATTTAGCCTCTTCTATTTCTTTTGTAGAGTCTGCTTTATTATCAAATCCCTTAATTTATGACTGTGCTGTTCTTATCAAGCGTACCCACAGCAGTCATCAGTTGTTAGTTGCTTATATCGTCTCTACTCTACCCATCTCACCAGAACAAATTCAATCCCAATTGGGAAATCTTATACCAAAACCTTTATTGCCAAAAGCTTTCGTCTCTGTCTCTAGCATACCTTTAACGGTTGATGGGTATGTAGATGAAGCCGCCCTATTGAAATTAGAAGTTATTGATTCTGACTTGATAGATAGTGTAGAAAAACAACTAAACTCATTATTAGAAATTGAGCGTGTTGCAGTTGTAGTTGAGCCACAAGTAAAGATAATTCTCCCTCTTCATTTAGAGGATTTATTACCAGAAGTTTCAGCAATGGTTTCTAAAAATAATCAGATTCAGATAGAAACAATCACATCTAGCCAGAAGAGAGAAACTAACCAGCACATAGAATCAAAAAAGCCAGCTATTAGTCATGGAGAACCCCTGCAATACCCAGAAAACGCTCCCAAAACATTAGCAGAAGTGTTGCAACGAGCGGCTGAACAATCAACTAATGGGATCATCTATATTCAGTCCGATGGTAGCGAGAAAATTCAATCTTATCGAGAATTATGGGAAGATGCCCAAAGAATTTTAGCTGGATTAAAAAAGTTAGGACTGAAACCCCAAGACAAAGTAATTTTTCAATTAGAAAACAATCAAGATTTTATATCTGCTTTTTGGGGTTGCATATTAGGGGGATTTGTGCCAATGCCTATATCAATTGCCCAAAATTATAATCAAATAAACAATA
>JBAXTW010000309.1:0-2243 GCA_037129985.1 Pseudanabaena sp. ELA645
AAATTGAGGGTGAGCCTGTTACTCGTCCCACTGGTAGAGGCATTTATTTTTATGACCCCGATGGATTTCTAATTGAAATACGCTGCGATCCTAGTTGACCAATCCGAATCGCTACCCATGATGATAGCTATCGCACCCAGTCTTAACCCTAGTTTGCTAGGATAAGATTGTCTTACAGAATGCGCGTTTAAGACTGATCTTGCAGGGTTTTCGCGTATCCTGTAGCAATTCCATCATATGTTTCGCAAAATGTGACTAGATTTGTCTCCACAGATTTACAGATCGCCATATCGGAAAAAGTCGATAAAGCGCTATTTATAAAACCGCATGGCGTTAGATATTCTGTTTTTCCCCTGTGGAAGTGCTCTATTTTCACGAGAAATCTTTGAGGTGAGTAACGCAACAATAAATTTTAAAATCATTTCTTTTTTGCCTTCTTTTGATTAGTAGAAACTTGGGCTAGATAGATAAAATTAATACTTCCACAACTGCTGCAACTAGTGCTGCTGTCAGAAATAAAGTGAAAAAGCGACCATTTGAGCGACCTGAACCTAATAGATTAGAATTCCGTCCAAACGCAAAAAACAAAGACCAAGCTTGAGTTTGGTTAATATTCTCAAAGTTGTTGAAGTTAGGAGAAAAAATAGGGGACACAGCAATTACCTGTCTAAATTCTATTGAATGTAATAAAACTTAACACTGTGCCATTTGTTTAGCAATCCTTTTTCACGATTAGCTTCATATTTATGTCATTTGAAATAAGTCTTTTGATTAGTAAACCTATGCTCAGAGTAAAGATAATTCTTACCCCTAGTCGAATGGTTGTCGCACAGCTTGGATAAGTTGATTTGGGCGTGATCGCTATTTAGTTGTACTAATAGAAAATTGAAATCAATACTTTTTCCTAGAACAACGTTCACCTGTCCACTAACCAATGCCCAAAATAACCCACTGCGATCGCTGTCTCTACAATGCCCACAGAGTAAAAAGTCGATTGCTAACCGTTACAAAGTGCGATCGCCTCTGAGGATCGCTTAGCGTGACATAAACACTTTGAATACTGTACGATAATCATAAAATGATTTATGAATATCTATGGCTACTATCAGTCAGATTAAAAAGCCTTGTTCTGATTCATTAGTCTGGCTGCCACTATTTTCTAGCGCGATTTCGGCGGGATTTCCCTCTCCTGCGGACGATCATCTCGAAGATTGCTTAGATCTCAATCGTTACTTGATAAATCAGCCCACAGCGACTTTTTTTATGCGATTTGAGGGTGAACCAATGCTTGAAAGTGGTTTGCAGCATGGCGACCTCTTGATTGTTGATCGCTCCGTAAAGCCAACTGACAGCAAAATTGTGGTGGCCGCGATCAATGGTGAGTTAGTAGTGCGTCGCGTCAAGCAAAATCGGCGACAGATGTGGCTGCTATCGGAAAACCCCAATTGTCAGACAATCTGCATTACCAAAGATACTGAGTTCCAAATATGGGGAGTAGTTACTCATGCCATCCGTACCCTGCATAGCACTCGTCGATTGCAATAGCTTCTACGTTAGCTGTGAACGAGTATTTAACCCCAATCTCGAAGGTAAACCCGTTGTTGTACTTAGCAACAATGACGGCTGCATCGTGGCGCGATCACCTGAAGCAAAAGCATTGGGTATTCCTATGGGTGCGCCTTACCACAAATATAAAGCAACCTTGCAAAACGCAGGGGCGATCGCGCTGTCATCAAATTACGAACTTTATGGAGATCTGAGTCACCGCGTTTACGATGTGCTTTTCGCATCTGTGCCAGAAGTTGAGATTTATTCGATTGATGAATGCTTTTTAGATTTATCTGGCTTCACCCACTTGGGAACTGATGGACTAATGGAATTTTGCGCCAAATTGCGAGAGAAAGTTCTTAGATGGACTGGTATTCCGACAGGTATCGGGATTGCATCAACCAAGGTTTTATCCAAGGCTGCCAATCGTGTTGCCAAGAAATCTGTAAGTGGTGTAGCCGAATTACTGACTGACGAGCTGCGCGATCGCCATTTAGCGAATCTGGAAATCGAAGATATCTGGGGCATAAATAAACGCTTAGGGATGAGACTACGATCTCATGGCATTACAACGGCGGCGCAGTTACGAGATGCGAATGAATCGCTTATCAAACAAATTATGGGCATCGTCGGTGTCAGGATTAAGCTAATCGGCATTTAAGTTGCAATATCACAATTATTGCCTTTATTTTTTA
>JBAXTW010000031.1:0-40516 GCA_037129985.1 Pseudanabaena sp. ELA645
CGCCTTCTCTTACAATCTGATCACCCTCCCTAAAAATCAGCGAACCGTAAGTGTATAGGCTGAGGGTAATGGTATTTGTATGCTTGTAATGCTTGCAGCAAGCCTTGGATATGTGTAGAAAGATGATTTAAGTTCCCATGAATGAAATTAACGGGATTATTGATTTCATGAGCTATCCCAGCCACCATCTGTCCCAATGCGGACATTTTTTCACTCTGAAGCATCTGTAATTGCGTGTGTTTTAATGCTTCTAGCGTTTGATTCAACACCAAATTCTTTTCATTTAATTCTTCCGTTCTTTCCTGAACCCGAACTTCCAGATTTTCATTAGTTCTGGCTAATTCAGCAAAGGCTAGGCGCAGTTTAGTCTCTACCTGTGTGCGCTCGGCGATAGTTGCGGTAAGCACCAAAATAGTGAGAGTAATCACCCCAATAAAGGATTGCAGTTGCAGCAAAGATTGATTGAGATCCTGATCAAAAAAGCTTCCCAGACCATTGACAGTTGCAACTACAGCGATCGCAGCCACAATAAAATTTAACAGGGTGGCACTTGGTTGCCCCAGTCGGAGGGCTGACCAGATCAATATCGGAATCAACATATACTCCAAATGATATCCTTCTGCAAAAGCAACCTTACCGACAAAAAATAACAATCCTAGTAGTAGCAATGACTCTAGAATTAACCAGAATTTCGGCAACCAGAATTTTGGCAACCAGAAGTTAAACAGGTTTACGCTTATTTCGCCTTTCTGAATCAATTGTCCCCAACTCAGGATCGCGGGCGTGACAATAAAAATCCCTGAGACATTGGAAATCCACCAAGTTAACCAGACGCTTCCATAGGCTGACCAAGGGAGTTTTCCACTTAATCCCAAGGAAGTTACGCCAAAAGTCGCATTAATGACTGGTCCAACCATACCAACAATGATCAAAAATATGAATACATCGTTGACTCGTTCTAAAGGATAGCGATATTTAGTGAATTTTCGTAATAAGAAAGCTCCCAGTAAAGTTCCTACGGTTGTGCTGATCGCAATTCCCAGCACTGGCAATATTGAGATGATTAAAGATAGGAAATTTGTTGAATCTTGAAAAGCCCAGAAATTCGCCAAAAATGAACCGAGAAAAACACCGTATCCAATCCAGTTACCAAACAATAATACTGCCCCAACAGCAATACCATCTGGTGGCCATACAGGAGTTACCGATTGCGGTGTAGAAGCAAGATTTCGAGCGATTTCAGCCATGCCATAATAGGCGATCGCCAAAATAATAATGCCGCCCACCCGTTTGAGCAGCAGATCGCCTGTCGGTGATTTAGGTTTAGCCATTTATTAATTAGATATTATTTATATTTAGTTAACTTTATTTTTGTAGATTATTATTACCCCTGTATAAAGTACTACAATTAGTGTAGGAACTTGCCTAAAAATCATCCTAAAACCTTACAAAAATCTACCACAAAAGTCTAGCTTTAAACTGATTTAAGTAGAAAGGCTTAATTATTTGTAGGATGCGTTACTCTGCACTAACGCATCCCACGTTTAATTCCAACTATATTTAACGTTCCCATCGGAATTTGCGATCGCTTTCTTGAATAGCGAGATCGTTAATGCTAGCAAAGCGCCGCATCATCAAACCATTTTCCGCAAATTCCCAATTTTCATTGCCATAGGCGCGATACCAATTACCAGATTCATCATGGTATTCATATTCAAATCGCACCGCGATGCGATTATCCATAAAGCACCAAAGTTCTTTTCTCAATCGATAATCTAGTTCTCTCGCCCATTTGCGTTTGAGAAATTCTCTAATCTCATCGCGTCCATTCACAAACTCATGACGATTGCGCCATTCTGAATCTTCGGTATAGGCAAGAGCCACGCGATCTGGATCACGAGTATTCCAAGCATTTTCCGCAGCTTGGATTTTGGCTTTGGCGGTTTCTAGAGTAAATGGAGGGAGCGGTGGTTTAGTTTCCATAGTTTTAAGTGTATGACTTGTGTGTACGCGAATGGATAAAATTGAGATTAGTCTATATGGGCGATCGCCGCAACAGGTCCACCGCCTGATGGTCCCTGATGTTCGCTACCTCCTGATACATAGACCATTGGATCTTGGACAATCGATGCTACTACAGCCGCAACGACAGCCCTAGCCATCCTTGTATGGTTAATATCTGAATCATCCATCATTGTATGTCTTCTTCCCAAAATTTCTCCCGATGGATCGGCTTCAGCTTTGGCAAATATATTGACAATCTGATCGCTGGTTTGACCTGTGGAAGCGATCGCCTTAGTTACAGCTTGAGCATCGAGGGCGTGTTGCATCACGCTATGACCAATCACAAAATTACTGGTTGATGTTGGGGCATTGCCCAATACTAAAATCTCACAATTGCGTAGCTCTACCCCTGCGGAAGTGGAAGCGACCGTGGAATATAAAGCATAATTTTGGCAGATATCATCTGATCTGAGGTCAGCCAATTGAACTTCATCTAAGGCTACAGCAACACCTAGCGCTGATGCTCCGCGTGAATAACCCATTGACTGATAGCTACTTACGGATTTATCCATAGATTGGGAATCTTCGAGCAGGCGATCGCGACTGGTGACTAATGGACATTTAATCTGCACAAAATGCACATCAGTTTTAGCCATTCCTGCGGAGGCGATCGCTTCATTAACAGCTAGAGCCACTTCCTTGACCATCGTTAACGAGCCGATTTCCGCAGAAGTAAAATTACGAGTATGAATTACGCCCAAAGTCAAAGCCATTCTTGTCGGCATATTGGGTTGAGAAGGCTGACTCGTGAAAATAGTTAAATGGGGGCTTAAGACTCCTTCAGTCCCTCCAGACATCACATAGACAATGGACTCAGATTGTTCTTGTCCCATAAAATTAGCGAGATAATTTTTTAAAGTTTGAACGGCAAAGCCGCGTGTGAAGTCATTAACACAGCCATTTCCTTCTGTTTTACCTAAAATTGCCACGATCTCTTGGGGATTAATTTCGCCAGAGGCGATCGCGGCTTTCAGTGCTGTGAGATCATCTGGACTGTTTTGAGGAAGCTTATATACATCAACTTTCATAGTTTTTTTGATTGAATAGATTAGGAGAAGTTAAAGGCTAAGGAATTTTGTAAAAACAACTTAACCATTTTGAGATAGAACTATCTATTTCAATGGAAATTCTGAAATTAGACTAGATATGGCAGACAAGCAATATCCAAAACAAATCTAACAGACAATTTGCTGAAGTTATTTTTATATGCTGTCTAAATGGATTACCTGTTGCCAAATGTCTAAAGGGACAAGCACATCGGTTACTTTGCCCTCTGAATTGGTGACGTAACGAATAGGGTTTTCAATTTGGGCGAATATTTTTGTCTGACTAATAAATATAAATTTAGCCGTAGATTAAAGACTATAACTTCAAGCGACACAATTTACATGATAACCTCAAATTTAAAGTCAATATATAACGGATGCCCTCAGAGCTTTTTGATCAATTTTGTCTTATGATATATGTACAACTATCTTGTCCCAATCTAAAATAGAGCCAATAAAATAAGGAATTATTTGGCTTTATTTCATTAAAACAGCGCAAAGAGATGTCTAACCTAGAAGTAAACATAGAGAAAATCAGCATTAACTCTCCCTATTTAGAAGAAGTTAAGAAATTAGGACGTGCAAATGCAAAAACTCTAGGTCATTTTCCCAATGGTGCATTTGATGATTACGCAAAACGCAAACAAATACTTATAGCAATTGATAAGCAAAACAAGTTTTTAGGCTATCTTTTGTATGCCAATCCGTATCACAAGTACATTAGAATACATCACTTATCTACGGTAAATGAAGCTAGAGGTAGAGGAATTGCAAAACTATTAGTTGAGCATTTAAAGCAAACGACTAGGGAGTTTCTGGATATACGTCTTGTATGTCGTCAAGATTATGGAATTGATTCTATGTGGGAGAACTTTGGATTCACACCCATGTATGAAAAACAGGGTAAAAGTAAGCAAGGTCACTTAGTAACGACATGGGTTTACAATCATGGACATCATGATCTATTCTCTATAAGATTTGACCGTAGTCAAGCTCAAAAACTATATGTAGTGATAGATGCGTGTATTTTTCTAGATCTCTATTCCACATCTACACAAACTCTTTTAGAAAGTGAGCTTGCTTGTCTTTTAGCGGACTGGGTACGAAATGAATTAGAACTTTGTATCACCGATGAGGTAAATAGTGAAATAATTCATCATCCAAATAGAAATACAAGAGATAAGATTCGAGAATTTGCAGATAGTTCTTTCTTAAAACTAACTTGCTCATCTCAAATTTTTGAGTCAATACAGAAAGAAATTGTTGATTTATTTGAAGATAATAACGCCAAAGATATTTCGGCTATAACAATCCGTCAATTGGCAAGAATTATTGCTTCTGAGCAATCAAGCTTTTTAGTAACAACTAATACAAATTTACTCTCGTTTGCAAGAACAATTAATAATAAATATGGCTTCTTTATCGTTAGTCCAAACGAATTAATTGTTAGATTAGATGAACTTAGAAAAGCTTCTGAATATCAGCCTGCTCCATTAGCAGGGACAAAATTATTACAAAAAAAAGTTTCTTTAGAAGATCAGGCAACTATTACAGAGTTATTTTGTTTTGACGACAAAGATGATTTTTCTAATAAGCTCAAAAAAATGTTGGCTAAAGCAGAAATATATGAATGTTTTGCTGTTTGGGAAGAAAATATTCCTATAGCTTTGATTGTTTATGATAGAAGTAAAAGCCATGAACTTTCCATTCCCATTTTTAGGGTAAGATATAGATCATTGTCTGAGACATTAGCACGTCATATTGTCTATCGCGCTATTACATTGTCAGCTAACGAGGGCAGGACTTTTACAAAACTAACTGAAATTCAAATAGAAGATTCTATTGTGAGAGTTGTTCAAGATGCAGGGTTTACAAATATCCAAGACAACTGGCTTAAAGTCAATTTGAAAATCGTAAGCCCTGCTGTTGAGTTATCTAAAATGCTTTTAAATATTAGTTCAAGCTTAGGAGAGGAATATAATATTTGTAGATTGATTGCTGATAATCTTCGGTCGCTAGAAACATCAGATATTGAATACATTTCTGAGCTAGAGAAACTATTATATCCTACTAAAATAAGCGACTATGATATCCCAAATTTTATTATTCCAATTAAACCGACATGGGCGAAAGAATTATTTGATGAAGGTTTGGCAAAGCAAAGCTTTTTGGGATCTGAGCGTTCTGAATTAGCTCTTAACTGGGAAGCCATCTACTACCGTAAGAAGAAATTACCATCGCAGAAATTTAAATCCCCTGCAAGGATATTATGGTATGTCTCCGAGGATAACAAGGATAGAGGCTATAGACAAACAATGGCTATTCGTGCGTGTTCTACACTTGATGAAGTAATTATTGGAAATGCTGAAGAGCTTTATCTAAGATTTCAACGACTAGGAATATTCAAATGGTCTGATATAAAAGATTTATCTGGTGATACTTCTAGCAATGAAATTATGGCTGTAAAATTTAGCAATACGGAGCTTTTTGAAAATCCTATTCCCTTACAAAAGATTCGTGAGATTCTCAAGCCAAATGTACAATTTCTCTCTCCACAATTTATTACAAATGAAGATTTTTTCAAAATTTATTCTATAGGTTTTTCACGATGAGTATAAAAAACATGAAAACGACAAATGATGGACACGTTCTACTACTCTCGATTCAGCCTAAATATGCCAATTTAATTTTTGAAGGGACAAAAACAATTGAATTAAGGAGAGTTCGCCCAAGAGTAGCTCAAGGGGATTTTGTACTCATATATGTTTCTTCTCCAGACAAAGTATTGTTAGGAAATTGTCAGGTCGAGCAAGTTATAGGCAATAGTCCTAAAATGTTGTGGAATCTAGTCCGTGATAAATCAGGTTTAAAGAAAGCAGATTTTTTAGAGTATTTTGAAGGGGTATCTACAGGCTATGCAATTGTATTAAATCAAGTACAAAAATTTAATCAACCAATTTTGCTTTCACAGTTACAACAGGCATGGGCTGGCTTTCATCCACCTCAAAGTTACCGTTATCTTACTTTAAAAGAATTAGAATTAATCGGTTCTATGGCTGAACATGATATGACAAAAATCTCCAATAGACTCATACCAAAAGTAAAACAGGCTGAATTAGATATTTATCAAATTTCTTCATTAAAGTAGTCAAAATTAACTTTTTTTAAGGTGTATGTCTGTATTTCATTAACACCTACATTATGTTCAAGCATAAGTTCTGATAGCTGTTCACCATCAATCAAAATAATTCTTTTCTCAATAATTTTCACATATTCTCTTGCTTCTTTAGTAAATTGTGAAGTAGTTATCAATACACCCTTTCTTGCTTTCATCCCTTCTAAACTACCAGCAAAAGCTTGTATCGTAGGTCTTCCCACAGATGATTCCCATCTTTTAGCTTGAATATAAATACAATCTAGACCTAGTTTATCTTCCTTAATGATTCCATCAATTCCACCATCGGAACTTTTCCCAACTGCCTCACCCGCATCTTTCCTTGATCCTCCATAACCCATCGACAACAACAAATCAACAACAAGATTTTCAAAGAATTTTGGCGAACAGCTTTTAATTTGCTCTAACAAAGATTCTTTTACCTCTTTTATGATCTTTTGATAGTTATTATCAAATATTTCTTGAGGAGTTTGATCAACCTCTGTAACTAACAAAACTTCAATTGGATCACTATCCTGTTTAATATTTTGAAATTCAACAAACTCAGGAAATCGCTCCAAAAACTTACGATCAATTGACTTGGGCTTAGTCTTTAATACCTCTACTCCCCTTACTGATATAGAAAAAGTCCCTCTCTTCCCACTTTCTAGTAATTTTGCCTTCTTTAAGTATGTAATTGCCCAACCAACTCTATTTGAAAACTTAGTTTGTCTACCACTTGGAAGAAGTTCTTGCTTATTTTCTTCACTAAGATTAAACTGCTTTGCGAGATAATCTATTGTTTCGTTTAGTAAATGCTCTTCTTGATCATTAGCAATCTGTAGTAATGGTAGAAGAAATTCTTGATAAGTTGGAACAGACATAATTTAGAAAGTGTTTGAGAAGTTAAAAAATAATTAGTTGACGATTCGCTTAAACTTATCAAATGGAGTATGCCATGAGAAATAATTGGGAAGCACAAATCCAAAACCAACAAACGTAGGAACCACAAAAGCATAATAAAAAGGCTCGTCATCCACCTCAGTACCACCCAACTGAATCACAAAATTAGCGTACCAGAAATACAAGCCAGCCATTTGAATATCTAGACTGTAAGTAAGCGATCGCAATTTGTCCGATATGTTCATAACAAATATCCTGAGCCAATTAACCTGATAATAACACTTTGATTTTCTATGCGATCTTTATTTGGCAGTGACAAAGGTAAAATATTCATGTCCGATGACTTTGATGTCTCCTTGTCAGAGTTTGAGGAATATTCGTAATTGATAATTCGTAATTTGAATATATGAAAACCATACCTGTAGATAGACTCACCACCAACTTTATCAACCTACTAGAAGAAATCGCCACCACAGGCGACCCCATCGAACTTGATTGGCAAGGCAAACGCTTCCAAATATTACCAATACAGAAAAAAAGCAAACTTGACAATCTTATACCTCACCCAGAAGTATATATTGGCGATCCTGACGATTTTGTAAATATCTCTTGGGAGCATGAAATAAACCTTGATTTACCTTGACACCCATGTTGTAACTCGTGACGTTTTCGATCGCCTCATCGTCGCAAACGCAATGGTCAGCGAAAATATCCTACTAAGCAAAGACCACAAAATTCTTGAAAACTATACCCATGCGAGATGGTAGGAATTACGAATTATTCTGCTTTATTGGATTAGCGATCGCTGTTTCGATAAATTGTTGCCAAGTCGCGTTGGGTTCCCAGACTGTTTTCATAGCCGAATATGCTTCTGATGCAGGAACTCCTAACTTCAAGTAACGATAGAGATAGATAAAGGCGGATACGCGCATATTCATCGCACAATGTACAAAAATTGGTTGCTCTTTATGATTTTCCATTACATCGCAAAACTGGTTAAAGTCTGCCATAGTGGGATTATCCCAAACTACGGGAATATTAATATAATCCATTCCCAAACTAGTTGCGATCGCCTGTTCCTCTGGCAAGGCATTGGACGCAGTTGGCGGTGCTAAATTGAGAATAGTTTTATATCCTGCTTGACTAATTAATTCCAGTTCTGCGGCGGTTGGTTGACCGCTTGTGGCTAATTTGTCCGAGATATATCGATAGTTCAGGATATCCTCAATACCTTTTTGGGGACTAAGACGCGATCGGACTATCTGCCATATCGAGCGACCATATAGAACAATGTTAGAAAAAATACTTTGGGTCTTCATATTTTTAAAAGCAGTGACAAGCACAGAAAATAGATTAGCTCAGATGTCCAACTTTGACATAAATTAGACAGCCTGACTTGCTAAACGGCTTATGCCGACTACCACTAGGATTCCGTAGCCAAGTCCCCTTGGGATAAGCACCAAACTCATCCTCAAAGACTCCATCAACCACAAAGATTTCTTCGCCGCCTAAATGCATATGGGGCTGGAAATAAGTACCAGCATCCCATTTAACTAGAGCGACATTCTCGGTTCCATAACTATGCAATGGCATTACTTGCAAGCCCTTGACTAAGCCATTAGCCCAAGGCGTTTGCTGCGTGGCGATCGCTACTCGTTGTTGATCATCGGGATGCATTTGCCAGAGCTTGACTAAAATCGTGCAACCATCTTTGCTAAAAGGTGTATGCGTTGACCCAACGGGATTACGAATATAAGTTCCCGCAGGGTAGTTGCCATACTCATCGGAGAAAATGCCTTCTAGAACCAAAAATTCTTCGCCGCCGCCGTGGGTATGTGCGGAGAAATGACTGTTAGGAGCATAGCGCACGACTGAGGTTGCCCTAGCCACTTCTTCGCCATCTCGGTCAAGCATTCGGCGTTGCACACCGAGCATGGGGGAATCTAACCAATCGAGGGATTCGCTTTCGATGACAACGCGCTCACTCAAATCTGCATGGAGTTTCATAATCTTCGATTCCTAATTTTTAGAATTCCTATCTTGCCAAGCATTACCAATCCCCTGTACCACACCGCGTCCAATCAGCCCAATTCCGCGCCCAATCACATTGGTTAATATATACACAAAACCATTGCCAAGAAGCCCGATCGCTGATTTTAACCGTGGGGAGATCGCATCTTTTAATTCCAATACCAAAGTTACCGCAAGCTGAACTCCTTCCAACTGCTCTAATTCTTGAGTGCGCGGTGCATAAATACTTATTTTGCGAATATTGGGATTGGTGAGAGCAAATAAAATATGACGGCTCTCAAAGATTAGTTGGGGATCGGCGACATATTTCTTTAAGCGATATTTCCAAGATAAATCATTGCGAAAACGTTCGATTTCACGAGAGGCAAGCAAATTATAACGATAAAATTTATGTTTGATTTCTTCTACATCGGCAAAGTTATTTAAAAGTGGCTGAATCGCGGCATTAGCTATTTGAATAATCAAATTATCTAAAATTAATTCGGCTCTCCGCATTGCTTCAGGCGATCCTAATGTGGCGATCGCATTATTCATCACCAAATCTGTTTTAAACAACAAATGTGAAAACAAATTATCAATCTGCGGAATTTGATTTAAAAATTCTGATTGGATAATTGGAAAATCCTTGAGAAGAACATCAACAATATTAACATCATTAACATTTAAGTTATTGTTTAACTTATCATCTAGTTTATTACCTGATTTATAATCTAATTTATAATTAGGACTACTCAAAATATAGTACTTCCCAAAGAAGTTAACAACCGTTTCTTGCCAAATATTCTCCAAAATCGCTGGTATTTTTTCTCCTAGTTGTGAGGGCTGAATTTCTGCAAAACGTAGTTCCGTCAAGCTACATTCCACCTGTCGCAAGGCAATATAGAGCAGTTCACGCTTCTTTTCATCTTTTAAAATATCTATTTCTAAAGGAGTTTTACTCAAATTCGTTAAACTTGATTGCAGCTTGGTGACAGTTATATCCCACAGGCTCGCCTGTATAGCGAGAATATCGGAGTTGTGATTATTCGTGAGGCGATCGCCTATTTCTCCATTTACAGTAACCACATCTTCGACATTAGTAATTGGAATAGATTGGGTAATCACTGGCGATCCTTTGCGCGGTCCCCATAACTGACGTAATAACCACCGCGCCGATTGCAATTCACGCTCCTGACCTGCCAAAACCATCTTAGCAAGGCGATCACCTAATTCTTCTTTAGTTGGACTATCTAAACTTGCTTTTACTTCCTTCAGTATTTGATCAATATGCCTAATTCCTGACAAATAGAAGTGATGCCTAACGATCGCGGTTACGCTCAGGGGCTGATTGGGTAAATTGGGAATTAATTGATTTGCCGAATTTGGAATGCTGATATCGCGATCGCCCAAATCCTGACCATCAAAATTGCGATCGCCTAGATATGGTTCACCTATGACAACTTGACGAATTGCAGTAATTAGTTCTTCAGGGCTAGTTCCCTTAAGACAATAGCCCTCAACACCATAGCTCAGAGCCATTGCTAATAATTTAGGAGCCTGTGGCGCACTCAATAATAAAATTGGCAAATCAGGATATTTGATTTTTAGTTGCTGACATAGCTCTAAACCTAGTCGGCAATTAGATTTATCTATTTCCGAATTTATCGCGCTTAAGTTTAGATCCACAATTACTAAATCAATCTCAAGTGCTGCCGAAGAGTCGTCTTCACTATCTACGCGCAAAATCACCAAAGCATCTTCAGCATAATCTGCCTCAGCCACAATTTCTAAGTCTGGAAATTGCGCCAACCACGATCGCAATCCCATCCGAAAAATGCGATCGCTATCAACTAATAGTAGCCTGTATAATTTGGCATTCATTGGGTATGCAATTTAACTAAGTATTATGCAAAATACTCGCCTTAACTCTATTGTAAATGTCAGCGTAGGACGATTATCGCAATGGTCGCGAAACCCTTGGCGGCGCACATCTTTTATTTTGATTAGTCTATTACTGGGTTTCTTTTTAGCTTCAGTGATCTCAACTTCAACAGGAGCTAAGTCTGAACTTGATATTAGTGCAGCGGCGGTTGTTGTTACGATCACAGAGATCATTAATCGTTTTGTCTATAGCCATAGACGGGTTACGCTTACTGATGGCAGTTTAGCACCAAGGCTATTAACTATTGATATGTTAAATTCACTCAAGTTAGGCGTAACCTATGGCTTATTTCTAGAAGCATTTAAACTTGGTTCGTAATCAAAAAAGCTCGTATACTTACGGTTCGCTGATTTTTGAAATAGGTCAAAACATTTGACGGGACAATAAGGATCTCAGGCTTTATGAACTTTTTTTACGAAGTTATTGATTTTCACCTTCTTGTATGCATTACAAATAAATTAAAGCAATAATGACCTTTATTAGTATTAATTATCAATAGTAATGCCAAAAAGTGCAAATTAATGAATGTCATTTGCATTAAGAAAATCAGCGAACGGTAAGCGTATAGCGAGCTTTCCTGATCTATTGACTTAGTGGCGGCGGTGTGTGACTTGATCGGCATAATCAGAAATCAGGTCGGGCATCGAAGCACCAACCAAAATAATGTTGACTTTAGGCGATCGCGTTTCCAACACTTGCAGCAATTCTTCTTCGGTAATTAGCGATCGCGCCACTAGCAAATTTGCTTCATCAAGGATCACTAATCCCGCCTTAGCTGTCTTGATTGCTACCTTGGCATAGTCCCAAAGTTCTAGCACCGCCAATTTTTCAGAATCAGTAAGTTCAATGTCATTTTGGGATAGATCGCGCTCGGCTTCACAACGCAGCCACTCTAAATTTTCGACCAGCCGACGGGGATTGTCCAAGCCTTGATTGATCCCCGTTTGAAAAAGCTGCACCAGTAATACCTTTGTACCCTGTCCTGCCATCCGCAAACCTTGGGCGATGATATCAGAATAAAGATTGCGATGGGGCGCGATAAAAACCTGAACCTGTCCTTTGAGTGGAGTCACGATTGTTGAAGTTTTTGGTGAATTATTTTCTAATGATTTAGGTTTGGTGATATTGGGCTGACTTTGATTAGTTATTGTCTGATTTGCCTTAACTTGAGCCATCTTAATTTGAGCCACCATAAACAGATTTAGCGTTTTAGTTTGTATTAGTTATCATAGCAGACACTAAATATAGTTTTTTAAGAGTTCTTGATGAACAAATAAATGTAACGATGGCAGTTAGGGGGTTTAACTGGTCGCACCGCATCTAGTTGCACGATCAATGTACCAACGGCAAAATCAAAGTCAGAAAATAATAAACCAACGGCGCGGTAAACACATAACTATCAGCGCGATCGAGAATGCCGCCATGTCCTGGCATAATTTGTCCTGAATCCTTGACCCCTGCATCACGTTTCATCATTGATTCGGTCAAATCACCCAATAAACCAGCGATCCCAATTAATAAGCCCAAAATAGCACCCGATAGCCACCATTGCGCCCAACCTAGACTAAAAGCCCAAATAACCGCTGTCGCACAACAACAAAGTAACCCCGCGATCGCCCCTTCTACAGTTTTTTTAGGACTAATATCGGAGAGTCTGGTGCGTCCAATAATTTTACCAAATATATAAGCACCCACATCCGAAGCCCAGATACAACAAAAAGCCATCAATATATAAATGCAGCCATTGGATACAGGAAAGGTGATCCGTAAATATTGAAGCTGATCAAGATTTCGTAAATAATTAAAAAAATCAAATTGCTGAAGGCGATCGCTAACTTCAAAGGCAGAACCATCACCTAAACCTCTAATGCGAATCCAAAAACTCGGTAAATAGCCACCATAAAACAAGCCTAAAATCGAGGCAGAAATATCGGAAATCGTGGCAATTCGGGGCTGAAATAGTAAATAAAAGCAAATAAATGTACCCGCGATCGGGATCACCGCATCCGCTAAGCTAACCTCTAACTGCGAAACAATCAGCAATGCCAAACTAACTGAGATTGTGATTTTGCTAGCAGGAACGATTTCTTTGGCTCGCACCAATGCAAAATATTCCATTTCACCAAAAACTACCAACAGGGCAAAGGCTGCGGTAAACGCCCAACCACCGATCGCGATCGCCGCCAATACCAGTGGAACGACTAACAAGGCACTAATAATGCGAGTCCAAGGCATGGAAATAGTACAACTAAAAGAATGGGCAGGAAAAATGAATTAAAAATCAATTAAAAAAGTTGATCGGGGCAGTTACAAGACTAATCATTATTAATCATTGTTCAGCATACTGCTATCAAATGTTTAAGCAACGAAATCGTTATGCAAATTTGCGAATTACTACTTACACAGTGAATAATTAGTGGTACGAAGACTATTCTTTTGATGGGGAGAGTATGACGAAAACTTACTATGCCATTTTAGGCGTTACACCTTGGGCAAGCGAAATCGATATTCGCCGCGCCTATCGCGATCTCAGCAAACTTTATCATCCTGATACCACCGAGCTATCAAAAGATATTGCCGTGGAAAATTTTCGGCAAATTAACGAAGCTTATGCCGCGCTTAGTAACCCTGAACGCCGCAATGAATACGATCGCCTAATTCAATTTTCTCGATTTCAATACACTAATCAAGTCCCTAAAAATCTTCAGACCATTGACAATGATGGTTTACCCACCGAAAGACCATTATCTGGCGGCGAACTATTTGCACTCTTGTTAATTGGTGCTACGCTAGTTGCCTGTTTAGTACTTGCGGTTTTAATTGCATGGCTACGCGGCGATCCCCTTTTTCCTGAAGCGATCGCCCCTCTAAGTAGGTAAGCTTAATTAATTGTTAGATAGTGGAACAGGCTTCTAGCCTGTTGACGGGCAAGATGCCCGTACCACGTTTTATATTTAACTACAACCAGATACTTATCGTTTTTTTAAATTTTCATAATCTCTCAACCCCGTCACCTATGGCGCTTCCATCATCGGCTACACCACTTTACAATCATCCTTTGCCAGCCCTCGAAGCATGGTTAAATGAACAGGGTTGCGATCAAGACCAATCAAACCCTAATGTTTGGCGCGTAACGCGATCGTCTTGGCAAGCTGAAATTATTATGGACATCGAAGATATTCGGGTTCGTTATATTCAAGATGCCTATGGCGGCAAAGAAATCCAACGTGCATTTCCCTATTCCCTTAGTCGTAAAGATGTCGAAGATGCAATTTTTACAGGACCGTAAGGATTAAGAATCTAAAATCTTGTGTAGGGTTTTGCGGATAACCTTACGATGCATCAAATCATTTACTAAACCCGCCCTCACCCTTGTATATATTTGGTGTTATTGTTGCTAAAGTTTGTTAACATACAGTTAAAGCTGACATAAATGACAAATCTACACATAAGTCATTTTCACAAATCTCAGCAAAAGTTTTCCCACCTAATTGATGTTTTTGTTTTGGAGGTTCATTGAGTAGGAAATACAACGTTGCCATTCTTGGCGCAACAGGTGCTGTTGGTACAGAGCTTTTGGCTTTGCTAGAGGAGAGAAATTTTCCTTTAGGCAAACTAAAGGTCTTAGCTTCAGAGCGATCGGCTGGCAAGTCGATTAAGTTTGCAGGTGAAGACATCATCATCGAAGCCGTTAACGAATCTTCCTTTGATGGAGTTGATATTGTGCTAGCTTCGGCTGGTGGCAGTATCTCCAAACAATGGCTACCGATCGCCACTAAAGCTGGGGCAGTATCGATTGATAACTCCAGTGCATTTCGGATGCATCCCGATGTGCCATTGATCGTGCCAGAGGTAAATCCTGAAGCCGCAGCCAATCACAAAGGCATTATTGCTAATCCTAACTGCACAACAATTTTGATGGCTGTGGCAATTTACCCATTGCATCAAGTACAGCCAATTCAACGCATTATCGCGGCTACTTATCAATCGGCAAGTGGTGCTGGCGCTAGAGCGATGGAAGAAGTAAAGGTACAGTCACAGGCTATTCTCAATGGTGAACCTGCCATCCCTGAGATTCTGCCCTATCCTCTCGCCTTTAATCTTTTCCCCCATAATTCTCCGATGACGGATAATTCCTATTGCGAGGAAGAGATGAAAATGGTGAATGAGACGCGCAAAATCTTTGGCGATTCTGATATTCGGATCAGTGCCACCTGTGTACGGGTTCCCGTATTGCGAGCGCATTCTGAAGCGATTAACCTAGAGTTTTTACATCCTTTCCCTGTTGAAAAAGCCAGAGAGATTCTCGCTGAAGCTGCGGGGGTAGAGTTGGTTGAAGATTTTTCTAAAAATTATTTCCCGATGCCCATTGATGCCAGTGGCAAAGATGATGTGCTGGTGGGAAGAATTCGTCAGGATATTTCTCACCCCAATGGTTTGGAATTATGGCTATGCGGCGATCAAATCCGTAAAGGTGCAGCATTGAATGCTGTGCAGATCGCGGAACTACTGATTGCTAAGTCTCTTCTCTAAAGGTCTTTATGAGTGAAATCGATTTCGGACGTTTATTAACAGCAATGATTACTCCCTTTGATAGAGAAGGGAATGTCGATTATGCTAGAGCCGAACAGCTAGCTGTTCATTTGGTTGAGAATGGGACTGATACAATTGTCGTGTGCGGGACGACAGGCGAATCACCTACCCTAAGCTGGGATGAAGAATATAAGTTATTTACGGTGCTGCAACAGGCGATCGCGGGTAAAGCCAAAATCATGGCAGGTACGGGATCGAATTCTACTTCTGAGGCGATCGCTGCGACTCAAAAAGCCGCACATCTGGGATTAGATGGTACACTACAGGTAACACCGTATTACAATAAGCCTCCGCAAGAGGGACTATATGCTCATTTTCGAGCGATCGCTGAGGCTGCACCAGAGCTTCCGATTCTTCTCTATAATGTTCCTGGACGTACAGGTTGTAAGTTAGAACCTGAAACCGTTGGTAAATTAGCCGAAATTCCTAGCATCATTGGTATAAAAGAAGCCACAGGTGATTTAGATCAAGCTAGCCAAATTCGCGCCCTCACACCAGCCGAGTTTGCGATCTATTCAGGCGATGACTCTCTGACCTTACCATTGATGGCGGTGGGTGCAAAGGGAGTTGTGAGCGTAGCTTCCCATCTAGTTGGCAAACAACTGCAAACAATGATGCAATCCTTTGCCGTAGGTAACGTGCAGGAAGCTTTGCGAATTCACATTCAGCTTTTCCCATTGTTTAAGGCTTTGTTCTTAACCAGTAATCCGATCCCTCTCAAAGTGGCTTTACGATTATTGGGATTAGATACAGGCGTAGTGCGATCGCCTTTAGTTGCAGGCAATGCTGAACTCGAAGCAAAGCTAAAGATTGTATTACAACAAGTGGGAATTCTCTCCTAGAGCAGCTAGTTATAATTAAATATTAATGTGGTACGGGCATCTTGCCCGTCAACAGGCTAGAAGCCTGTTCCACTCATGATAATGATGAACTCGTGGGGGAATAAACCTTTCTAGTCATTCTATCTAGGTATTTATCACCGCAAAGTTTTCCATCACCACCAAATTGAGTTGAATTAAACATTCAACTTCCCAATTTTCCCTTTTACCTTTTTACTTTTTACTTACTAAAAAATATGCCTACAGCTACAACCAACGCTCCTGCCCTCAAAATTATCGCCCTTGGCGGACTCCATGAAATCGGTAAAAATACATGGGTATTTGAATATAACGATGAAATCATGCTCCTTGATGGCGGCTTGTCTTTCCCTGACAATATGATGCCAGGGGTAAACGTAGTCTTGCCCGACATGACTTACTTGCGCGAAAATAAGCATCGCATCAAAGGCATGATTGTCACCCACGGACATGAAGATCATATTGGCGCAATTTCTTTCCATTTGAAGCAGTTTGAAATTCCTGTTATTTACGGTCCCCGTTTGGCAATGGCATTGCTTGAAGACAAACTTCGCGAAGCAGGCGTACTAAATCGGACAGAACTCCGCCGCGTCATGCCCCGTGATGTTGTCCGAGTCGGCACGAGTTTCTTTGTGGAATTCATTCGCAATACCCACTCGATCGCTGATAGTTTCTCGATCGCCATTAATACTCCTGCTGGTGTAGTCATCCATTCAGGTGACTTCAAAATTGACCATACTCCCGTTGATGGCGAATTTTTTGACCTTGCTCGTCTTGCTGAACATGGAGAAAAAGGTGTACTTGCCCTGATTAGTGACTCCACCAATGCTGAACGTCCTGGAATTACACCTTCGGAACGCGCCGTATATCCCAACCTTGAGAAATACATCATGATGGCAAAAGGTCGCGTGATTATCACCACCTTCGCTTCTTCCGTCCATCGCGTGAACATGATTTTAGATATTGCCGATAAACAGGGGCGGGTAGTTGGTGTAGTCGGGCGATCGATGTTGAACGTAATCGCCCATGCGCGTAATCTTGGCTATATCAAGTGCCGCGATGATCTCTTCCAACCTTTACAAAATCTGCGTCATTACCGCGATGATCAAATTCTGATTTTGACTACGGGTTCTCAAGGTGAGTCAATGTCGGCTCTTACTCGGATGTCCAATTGCAGTCACAAACAACTGGAAGTACGCAAAGGTGACACGATCATCTTCTCCGCCAATCCAATCCCTGGAAATACCATTCCTGTAGTCCGTACTATTGATCGCTTGATGGCTCTTGGTGCGGATGTAATTTACGGAAATGACAAAGGCATTCACGTTTCAGGACATGGTTCGCAAGAAGAACATAAAATGATGCTAGCCCTTGTGCGTCCTAAGTTCTTTTTCCCTGCTCACGGTGAATTGAGAATGCTCAGACAGCACGCAAAAATGGCAGAAGCAATGGGTATTCCTCACGAGAACATTGTGATTGCTGAAAATGGTGATGTTGTCGAGGTTTGCCAAGATTATATGCGGATTGTGGACAAGGTTCCTTCTGGTGTTGAACTAGTGGATTCTTCTCGCGATGGCATGGTCAAGGGTGATGTATTACGCGATCGCCAACAAATTTCTGGCGAAGGTATCTTTACGATCGCGGTATCGGTCGGGCTAGATGGTAAGCTCTCCACTAATCCAGACATTCAACTAAGTGGCGTTGTCTTGCCAATGGAACATTCGCAGATTATTGCTTTGGTTGCTAAGGCGATCGATAATTCCCTCGCTAATTCTTGGGGTAACTTTGCTCGTAACGTTGGCTCGTTGGAAGTGGATTGGGTTGGTTTACGCGGTCAATTGGAGCGCGACCTCACTCGTGTCTTGCGTCAACAAATCCAAAGCAAGCCAGTGATTGTCTTCCTATTACAAACACCACCAAATTCGACACAATCGGCTCCTGCTCCTGCGGCTAAACCTAATGCTTTAGGCGTGACTCTAAAATCAGGTAATGTGAAAGTCATTCCTAAACCTGATTCTGTCATTTCTAATGGCAATGGCTCTAATGGTAATGGCGCGGCAGCAGTTAATGCGGTTGAGACTCCTGTTAAAACTGGTGCGGTGACTGCTAGCGCTGGTAGACGCAAACGCACTGCGGCAACTGTCTAAATCTCCAGAAGAAAGTTTGAGAATGCCGCAAAGCAGCATTCTCAAACTTTCTTCTGGGATTTGTTTTTAGCGCAATGTGAATGTTAAATGAAAACGGACACCCTATTTTTTCAACTATTCCAATCCTTTCATACACTGCTATTTGAGCTAATCGATCGCCCGATATCAGAAGCCGAAGGATACAAATTTAGCTCAGCCGAGATCAAAGAAAAAGCATTTCGGTTTGACGGAATCTTCATGCCCACAGCCAACGACAAACCCATATTTTTAGCAGAAGTTCAATTTCAACCCAAAGAAGACTTCTACTCCGAATTTCTAGCCGAAATCTTCCTGTATCTCAACCAATATCGCCCGATCCAAGATTGGCAAGCCGTAGCCATCTTCGCCAAGCACAACAGCGAACCCGCACCCGACAAATTCTGCCAAGAACTAATCAACTTGGGGCGGATTAAGCGCGTATATCTAGAAGACCTGCGACAAGCAACAAATTCACGTGCGATCGAGATTATTCAGCTAATTTTAGCATCAGAGAAAAAAGCACCTAAACTAGCCAGAAATCTTGCCGAAAAGATCGAACAAGAAACAAACACCGAACTGAGAGATAACGTAGTAGAATTCATAGAAGCAGTATTGGTGTATAAATTTCCAAAACTAACCAGAAAAGAGGTTGAAGCCATGTTTACACATAGCGATCTAAAGAAAACCCGCGTCTACCAAGACGCAGTGCTAGAAGGCGTGCAAATTGGCGAACAACGTGGTTTACAAATTGGCGAACAGCGCGGTTTACAAATTGGCAAGCAAGAGGGTTTGCAAAGACAGTCTGCGATCCTGCTGCGCCAACTAACTCGCAAATTTGGCAAAGTATCAGTAAGGGCAAAATCTCAGATTTCAAAATTATCTGTCGCACAGCTAGAGGATTTAGCGGAAGCAATATTTGATTTGGAAACGATCGCTGATTTAAACGCTTGGTTAAAAAGTCACTAAAGTCTAAAACAAGAATGAATAGAATGAATGAAGAAATCGGTGAAGGTTAAACCTAATTCTAAGCAGCAATCTATCATTGAAGAGGAAGATGGAAGTCTGACAGTGCATTTGAAATCACCACCTGTTGATGGTAAAGCGAATAAAGAATTAGTGGAACTTTTAGCTGAAAAATTTGGTGTTGCGAAATCTCATATTGCAATTCAGATGGGGCTAACTGGACGAATTAAGTAGGTCAATATCGAAGAGTGCGATGATTAAAATCTATACGCAACATCAAAAAGCGAACACTTGGCTAGAAACCCATTGTGGTAAACAGCCAGTATTTGCCTGTGTGTTGGGATTCACCGAGACAGGGCTGATTCCAAATATTTCCGCAGCAGGAGCAACACCCGAAGATCGTAAATATACGGCGATCGCTGATGCTGAATTTCTAGCCACAGGTGCAAATCCCAACTTTCCCTTACCGCCCCTAGTCGCAGGTGCATCACCAGTCTTAATCTCCCGTGCAGTTGTCGCTGAACAAAAACTTCCATTATTTATTTTTAACGCAGGCTTACCGATCGCCCCAACCGTAGAAGCGATCGCCCTAGGAGGACAACCTGCAAAATGTCTGAGTACAGGGCAAGCATTACCGATTGAAGTTGTATTGCAATTATTTGTACAGGGCTTAGTCTGGGGCGAGAAATTAGCTAAATCAGGGGCTTATGTAATTTTGAGTGAATGTGTTGTGGGCGGCACAACTACGGCTCTAGCAGTACTCACCGCCTTGGGCATTGAGGCAAAAGATCGCGTCAATAGTTCCCATCCCACTTGCAACCATGAGCAGAAATGGGAAATTGTCCAACAGGGATTAGCCAATCTCAAGCCACAGTCATCACCCTTAGAAATTGTCGCAGCAGTGGGCGATCCCATGCAAATCGTCGTAGCAGGAATGGCGATCGCCGCCAGTCGTCATGGTGGTGTATTGCTAGCGGGTGGAACCCAGATGTTAGCGGTTTATGCCCTTGCGAGAGCGATCGCGAAGTATAAAAATATTACATGGAATCCCGATGCGATCGTGGTTGGGACTACGCGCTGGGTTGTGGAAGATCCTACAGGTAATACCGTGGATTTAGCCCTAGATATTGATGATGTTCCATTACTCGCGACCGCCTTAAGTTTTGCCAAATCGCAATTTCCGCAGTTACAAGCTTATGAGCAGGGCTTTGTTAAAGAAGGTGTTGGTGCGGGTGGAGCAGCGATCGCCGCGCATCTTTATCAAAATTGGTCACAGGAAAAGTTACTTTCTGCGATCGAATCAGTGGCGATCGAGTCGCAAATAAAGATTTTTCCTTAAGCGAGAACTTGATGGCAGTTCGCTATTATTTTGTTCAGCTTGACGGTTAGCGATAATTTCGGCTGCTGTACCTTGGAGATGGTGATCGCGATAGGGAATAGCCGCACGAGTATTTAAAAATGCAGCCTCAGTCTCAGAAAGCGGTGGTAATGATGTTGGTGGGAACGCGGCGATCGTGCTGGGAGATTTGCGTCCAATCGGTGCGATCGCGCCAATTTGTAAACCAGCTTTGAGCATTGCCGTCCGCACGGCGGGGGAAGCGGAATAGGTGACGAGATAGCCGTTTGGTTTCAGGCAATTTGCTAAAAGTTGCATAAACTCCACTGTCCAAAGCTGCGGACAATGGGGTGGCGAAAAGGGATCGAGAAAGATGGCATCCGCCCATTGGGTTGGTACTTGAGCAATGGTTTGCCTTGCATCACCGATGAGTAATTGTAAAGATAGATTTTCTGTAGTTACAGTTTGAGTGGCGGCAGCAGTTTCGAGGATTTGCGAGATCGCAGGTTCCCATATATTTACCAAACCTGAGGCGATCGCCTTTTGGGGAACTTCCAGATTATTTTCGAGGGCGATAATATTTAGATTTGACTTGCCAAGATTAAAAACCGTAGCGATCGCGGCGGCGGTGTTATAGCCCAAGCCATAGCAAACATCAAGGATATTGAGTTGGGTTTGAGTCTGCGCTTTTTCGGCAATTTTGGCAGGGATCACAAACTTTGCTTCGGCTTCATGTTTTGCTCCGTGGGAGCTATGAAAAGTTTCTTGAAAGGTTTCCGACCAAAAAGTGACCGAGCCATCGTCCGTTGGGAAAAGTGAAAGTGTATCCATTCTCAAATTAAATTTCGCTTAAATATTCTCTTCACAAATCCAACGCCAAAGCGGATGACTTTTTCCTTTTGCCTTTATCCTTTTTACTTGATCAATCAGCGATCGCTTTTCTCTTGGATTAACTCCCCACAAAATAATGGAACTTTGCCAAACTAAAGTCGCCAGCGTCATCGCTACGCATATCCCCAAACCCATCATTGGCAGACGATTATAAGTCAAGGTCACACGCACGGCCGCCCATGTAAATGTCGCCATCCATAGTTCAACATCGGATCGGATCGCCCAAATACTCGCAGTTCCCACCGTTAGCCATAGCAATCCATCAAACAGCCATCGCAAATAGGTTTGGACTTCTATCAAGCGTTGGACTTGTCGCTCTAGTAATGGATCTGCTAGAGAATCAGCAGGAGAATCATCGCGATCGGGAAGAGAATTACTATTATCTGGATTCATATATCTGCATTCAAAACATCATCAACCGTAAGCTGTAGATTCATAAACGTAGGCGAAATAATCTGCTCCCCTAAATGGAAAATAGTTTCTTGATAAACACCATTTACCAGATAGAAAATTGAAATTAATCCCAGTCCAGCATCAACAATCCAATACTCAAGTACGCCAATACTTTGATATTCAGACCATTTATCTTGGCGATCGACATTGCGATAATCGGGACTGACGACTTCAATCACTAGCAAAGGCGGAGAAAATAATATCGCCGCTTTTTTTAAAATATCTAGTTCTTGCTGCTTGCTCAATACACATACATCAGGACGACGTGTGCGCTTACCTGTCCAAATCTCGACTCCATTTGCCCTAACACAATAAGGAGAGGATTGTTGCTTGAATGTTACAGATAAAAAGACGAGCAAAAAAGTAACGATTCTTTCATGTAATCCTATCGGTGGTGACAACTCTACCAATTCTCCATCATTAAATTCATATCTTTTATCAGTACCATCGTCATAGGTTAGGTACTCTTCAAAAGTTAGCTTACGAATTGCTGTAATAGTCATAGTTTTCCGTCCAAGACTTACTTACATCATATCTCGATTCACAAATACATGGCGATCGCTCCAATCCTGTGGGATGGGCATCTTGCCCTATGATTAGCAGGCAAGATGCCTGCACCACAAAAAATTTTGGGATATCTTTATTAATTGGAAATCTCTTAAAACCAAAAAGCTCCCTTTCGGGAGCCTCTCGATAAATTAGGTTGTCTCAATTGGTGTTTGGCTCAGAGGTAAAGCCTTGCGATTGCGCCACCAAGCTAGAAGAATACTGGCATTGAAAATACTGGAATAAGCGCCAGACAAGAAGCCGATAATGAGAGCAAGCGCAAAAAATCTCAGGGTCGCGCCACCAAATAGGAAAATCGCAATCAAGGGTAGCGTAGCTGTCATCGATGTATTAATCGATCGCCCTAGAGTCTGATTGACCGAGGCATTAACGAGATCGTTAAAGGTTGAAACACCATTGTCAAGTTTCACATTTTCACGAATGCGATCGTAAATTACCACCGTGTCATTCACAGAGAATCCGCAAATCGTCAACATCGCCACAATAAATAAACTGTCGATTTCGACACCCATCGTTAGCCCAAGCACAGCAAATGCACCAACAGTCACGAGCATATCGTGAAATAGGGCAATGATTGCAAAGGCGGCATAGTCTAACTGAAACCTAAATGCTAAATAAATACCAATACCTGAAAAAGATAAGGCAAGTGCTAGTAAGCCGTTTTGTAATGCTTGCTGTCCGATTGCTGGACCGACTTCATCAATTTGTGATTTTTTAGGATCGATTTCACCATAGGGCTTGAGCGCATCAGCGATCGTGAACTTGAGCTTTTCGCGCTCCTCAACCGTTAGCCGCGCTGTCCGTACCGAGACACCCTTGAGATCCTTGCCCTCGACTAGTTGAATCACACTATTGGCAAAACCTTTACTTTCCACGGCTTGACGCACAGTACTAACATCGATCGCCTTACTACAATTACCTGTATTACAAGCTAATCCCAAAGTGATGCTAGAACCGCCTGTAAAGTCAATTCCTAATCGCAAAGGAGAACCCAACTGCTGAAAAGAAATCACCATTGACACAATCCCCGCCAAAATCACGGCTGTTGAAATCGTGATGTAAAGACGCGCATTTTTGATTACATCTAATTTCATAGCACTGCACCACTCGTATTGTCTTTTTTATTATCTTTAGATTTCTCGTCTGTAACAGGCTCGACTGTCACTGTGGAGATTTTGCCAAAAGCCTTCATTCCATAATATTCAGGTTTGCGGAAGATGGGATTGCTGATCATGGCAAGCATTAGCGATCGGCTCAGAGTAATCGCCGTAAACATACTGACCATTACGCCAACCCCAAGGGTGACAGCAAAACCCTTAACAAATCCAGAACCGAGCCAAAACAGAGCCGCGCAAGCGATCAATGTGGTCACATTACTATCGAGAATGCTTGACCAAGCTCGATAAAAACCTGCTTCAACGGATTTATATAAAGTTCTTCCCGCATTTAACTCTTCCTTTGTCCTTTCAAAAATCAGCACGTTAGCATCAACCGCCATGCCGATACTGAGGATGAAACCTGCGATTCCAGGTAAGGTTAGTACCACGCCCAATAGGCTAAACAATGAAAAAGTAATCACTGCATAGGTAATTAGAGCAATATCAGCAACCATTCCCAAAATGCGGTAATACAGCACCATAAAGATTAAAACTAGTGATAATCCTGCAACTCCAGCGTAAATACTACTGAGAATGCTATCTGCGCCAAGTGTTGCACCGACAGTGCGATTTTCGACGATTTCAACTGGTACTGGCAAAGCACCTGCGCGTAACTGTAAAGCTAATTCCGTAGCCGAGTCTAAAGTAAAGTTGCCTGTAATCACCGCTCGTCCGCCTGTAATACCTTTGCCTTGAAATTCAGGGCCAACAGATGGATAGCTGATTAATTTGTCATCAAGGAAAATTCCTAATACTCGACCAGTACCACCAAGTTCGCTAGTGGTTTTGGCAAAAAGATCGCCGCCTTTATCATCAAAGGTCAGGGCGACTTGCCAAGCATCAGGACCATTACCTGTGGGAGAAGCTACGGCATCTTTGAGCATGTTGCCTGTAAAGCCTGTGCGCTCAAAAATTTCCTTAAGGGCTTCAGTACTCTTTTTGTATTCTTTGTCGTTGTCCGCGATCGCCTGCTTATCCTGAGAATTTTTGAGGATTTCGCGCTGAATTGTCGCCGCCTGCTGAATTTGCAATCTTGCCCTTAGCTCATTCTCCGTGCCTTGCTTTTGCTTCCGAAAATCAAGCTGTGCAGTTGTGCCGATCACGCGCTCGGCTTGAGCAGGATCGTTTACCCCTGGTAACTGGACGATCAGTTGATTATCCCCTGACAGCAAAATTGTTGCTTCAGATACTCCTAAGCCGTTAATACGCTGCTCCACCACAAATTTAGCGGTTTCCATAATGCGCGGCGTAATTTCATTAATACCTTGTTCAGGATTAATTTTTGCTTGGAGGGTAAGCTGTGCGCCACCTCGTAAATCCAAACCTAATTTAGGTGGATGACTTACGATTAGATACACAGCCCCCAATAAAATTGCCAATACAAAGGCAAGCAGGCGGCTTTGTTTACCCATATTTTTATCGATTTTTAAATAGCTTTTGGTAGAGCTTGGTTCGCTGTACTTAGAGCAGAATTAGACAGAATATATTTTGAGACATCTGCCATCATAACTTAGGAATGAAAATTTATTAAAACCCAAAATTGGCGAAGCCCACCTCACCAATTTTGGGTTTTAATTGCATAAGTTAGATAACGCTTTGTAATACAGCCTACGCAAATTGTTGCGAGTAAACGGTAAACTATATCAAAGCTGAAATTTTAGGTTGGATTTGTGAGATTTCTTATCGAGCGATTCCTTGCCGAGGACTGGCTAAATTATTATATCGATCTCTTTTCTGGAGCGAACTGACTGTGACTATTTACGTTGGAAATTTGTCTTATCAAGCTGCTAAAGAAGATTTGACAAGCGTCTTTTCTGATTACGGCACTGTAAAACGTGTGCAATTGCCTACTGACCAAGAAACAGGTCGGGTTCGGGGCTTCGCTTTTGTAGATATGGAGGACGAAGCTCAAGAAGAAGCGGCGATCGCGGCGTTAAACGAAGCCGAATGGATGGGACGAACTTTGCGCGTTAACTTGGCTAAGCCTCGCGAACGTAGTAACGAACGCCCATCTAGAGGTGGACGTGGTGGCTACGCTTAAGCTGATTTAACTTGCAACAGGACAGAGTATGGTAATTCCATATTCTGTCTGGATTTGATTAGCAAAATGAACAAATATCTGCGTATATTAAAGCTATTCTGGTCAACCGCGATCGCTGCTGAACTCGAATATCGAATTAATTTTGCTATTTCAGCACTGAGCAGCAGTGGCAATCTGGTCGGTAGTTTGTTTGGACTGTTCTTGTTTTATCGGAATGGCTATAGTTTTGCGGGATGGCGTTGGGAAGAGGCGATCGTGGTGTTGGGCATATTCACGATTTTAGAAGGATTTTCAACAACTTTTCTTGCGCCTAATTTGAGCAAAATCGTGCAGCATGTCCAGAATGGCACATTGGATTTTGTGCTATTAAAACCAATCAGCAGCCAGTTTTGGCTTTCGGCAAGGTCAATATCACCTTGGGGTATTCCGAATCTATTTTTTGGTATTGGGCTTTTGATATACGCAGGCAGTAAATTAGGGTTAGGACTAAGCAATTATTTTTTAAGTCTGATTCCCCTAACTTTTGGGTTTATTAGCCTTTATAGCATTTGGTTTATGCTAGGCGCGACAAGTATTTGGTTTGTCAAGATTTATAACGTCACCGAAGTTTTACATGGATTAATGGAAGCAGGGCGCTATCCAATGGTGGCTTATCCTGCCTCGTATCGCTTCTTTTTTACTTTCGTTGTACCGATCGCCTTTTTAACCACCGTCCCCGCCGAGACATTACTGGGGCGCGGTGAAGCGATTTGGATTATTGGCTCGATGTTGTTAGCGATCACTTTACTTTATTCATCACATCAGTTTTGGCGCTTTGCCTTGAGATTTTATACAAGCGCATCTAGTTAATATTCTTATTGAAAATATAGCAATTGAAGTCATGGTTGCCTTACCCGATCGCCTTTTAATGAGCTACGAAGAATATCTCGTATGGGAATCAACCCAAGAAACACGCAATGAATATTTCAATGGTGAAGTTATTGCTATGGCTGGCGGCACACGCAACCATAATCGAGTCTCATTTAATTTTTCAAAAATATTAGATGATGCTTTAGTCGATCGCCAATGTGAGGTCTACATCACCGATGTCAAAGTACAAGTCGAGCCAAGTCGCAAATATTTTTATCCCGATGTCGTGGTTACTTGCGATCAACGCGATCGCGATCCGCAGCTAGTCTTATTTCCTTGTCTAATCATCGAAGTGCTTTCGCCATCTACAGAAGCCTACGATCGCGGCTTTAAGTTTTCGCAATATCGTCAATTTGATAGCCTTCAAGAATATGTCCTAGTCCAAGTCGAGCAACCCATAGTAGAAGTATTTCAGCGCAATCAAGATGGGAAATGGTGGTTTTCTGAATACGCACTAGGCGATCGGCTATTCCTAAGATCTATAAACTTAGAAATTTCAGTTGAAGATTTATACAAACAAATTCAGTTTTCACATTAAAGTAGGGGCAATTCATGAACTGTCCCTACTTTGTTTCTATGATTTGATTCTGTAATTCTGTCATTGCTTTTTGGACATCGATCGCAATTTGTAGGGTTGTATCAAAAATATGGGCATATTCTTGAGCTAAATCACGCATTTGTATAGCTTGAAAGGCATTTAAATCAATATCAAAGTGATCAGGATGAAAGTCGGGATGTTCTCGCAAAATCCGTTCAGTTTTTAGCGCCCGAATAATGTCATTACGAGTCATTCGCAAAGCAGCGATCGCTGCTTCCCTAGAGGCTAATTTAATAGGATTTCCCGCATCTTTAAGTTGATCGAATATATCAATATCGCGAATAGCCTTGTTGCATTTATCCACTTCTGCAAATAGTTGGATTACAACCTGCGGAATCTGATTTTTGGGATTGGCTCTCTTGGATTTTTGCCATAGTTTGCGAATCCATCCAATTAGGAAAAAAGCTAATGCGCCACTAGCGATCGCTAAACCCAAACATAGCAAAACTACGCTCAAAGTGGCATTAGCCAAGATGTACAAAGTATAAATAGCCGAGACTAACGCCACGCAAAAACACAGTACAGCCACTTCAGCAAATTCGATCGCAAAGCTCAAAGCTCCCATCGTCAAGCTAATCAAAAAAACAATTCCCGTAATCCGTAATGAGGGTAAAAATACACTCGCCAAAGTCACAAAGGCGATCGCTGTGATTCCTAAAGCTAGCGATCGCTGGATGATGATCTGTTGCGAAGTGAGATGTATTGATTCCAAAATCTTTTGGCGATCGAAACCTGTTAATTCCAGTAATTGTGCTTCTGAAATTAATAACCGCTCTAAATTCGCTCTCATAATGGCATTGGCAATAGCATTGGCATGGTGCTTTACATTCTAATCCGACCAATATTAACCTTTGGATTTATAGAAGATGATTTTACAGTAAGGGCAATTCATGAATTGCCTTTACTGTAAAATCTGGCTTTCAAGGCTTTAACCTAATAGCTGAATGTCACTGAAGATAATTTCGTAGTTTTTGGTTTGTCCTTGCTCGTTAGATTGAACGATTTGCTTGATCATCACATAGTAATTACCGAGCTTTTCGTAGATATCTTCAAACCGAGCTTGACGAACAATTTCATCATTCATCGGATTACGAAAAACTGCCGTATATAGAGATGAGACATAACCTTCACCCGTATCGAGATGACCGAGGTGATTGATCACAAAGCCAATTCGACCCATAACACGGCTAACCATCGAGATCTCGTTGCCACGAACCTTGTAATTCGATCCCATTGAGTCGCCTGTGACAAGGATTTCTACGGCTCCCGACTCGTCGGCTGCACCAAGATTAAAAGAAGATTTACCATGAGCTTCTTCAAAGGTTTTGCGTTTGCGGTGAGTAACCACATCGCGGAGTTGGTTGTATAGCCATTCTTGACCCTCATCAACTGAGACTGTCTTTTCTTCTCCGCTAGGGGTGCGGGTGGTGCGATCGATTAGCTGCGGTTCATCCATGCTCACTTCAACCGATAGGTCTTGGTTAATGCGAGCTTTGCCAGTACGCGCTACGCCATCGATCGCCACAGATACATTAGCGGTCAGCCCAGGAAAGTTGCTATCCCATGTATAACGATTTTCATACGCCGCCTGAAATAATTCACGCGCAGATAGATCAGTGCTTGTTTCGGAGGCTGCTGTAACCATATTTGTTAATTTGTTAAAGATAATTAAGTATTTAATATTTTGAGGTCATATAGCAAGCCTAAATGAGTTGTGAGAGGCTTCGACTTCGCTCAGCCAACGATATAAGTTGGCTGAGCGAAGTCGAAGCCCTATTTTTCTCATAAATGATTTAGAACTGCCATAGCTAACTATAGCAATTGCCAGAGCATGACTGAGCGATCGGCGCTACCACTAACTAGAGTTTCATCTTTTGGACTAAAACTTAGGGATAAAACTGGGGCTGTATGCTCGCTGAGGATTTGGGTTGTTTCGCCTGTCTTCACATTCCAGATCCGTATAGTTTTATCGACACCACCAGAGGCGATCGCACTACCATCGCGATTGACTGCCACCGCTAACACGCTATCCTTATGTCCTGTGAATGTTTGCAGTATTTTACCCGTACTTGCATCCCAGACTTTCACAGTTTGATCTTGACTGCCACTGACGATAAATTTGCCATCGGGACTAAAGGCGATCGCATTCACAGGTGACTTATGCCCAGTAATACTCAGTAGTTCTCGGTTCGTACTCACATCCCAAATTTTGATAGTTTTATCAGAACTCGCACTAGCAATTCTTTTGCCATCGGGATGAAAAGCGATGGAGACGACTTTATCTTGATGACCCGCTAACGTCTTTAATAAGTCACCATTGCGCCAATTCCATATCTTGACCGTCTGATCAGCACTGGCGCTAGCTAAAGTCTTTCCATTCGGGCTGTAGGCAACACTATAGACCTGTCCAGTATGTCCTTCAAGAGTGCGAATTGGTTCACCACTGCGGAAGTTCCATAACTTTACTGTTTTATCGATACAGGCGATCGCAAAGGTATTGCCATTAGGATGCACGGCGATCGCATTAATACCTGAAATGGAACCAAGGTGATTGGATAAAGTTCCGAAGGATTGATTGTCGCGGATATTCCATAATCTCAAGGTGCGATCGTAACTACCACTAGCAAAACTAAAGCCATTGGGAAAGAAGGCAACAGCCCTCACCCAGCCAGTATGCCCTGTTAGGTTCAGCCGTAATTTATAAGTAGAAGTTACAGTAGCCGTGGTTTCCGTAGGTGCAGGTTTTGCAGTGAAAGTGGGCAAGGCTAATTTGGGAAGCATTTGCGGAATTTGCTGGTAATTCAGCGTCGCCCAACCAAGACCAATGAGACAAACTAAAATGATCGCCCAACGACCCGCATATTGACCTACGGTAAAATCTGGAGTCAAGAAAGTATTTTCAGTTTGACTTTTGGGCAAGTGATAGAGATCGTAGAGAACTTCTTGCGCGTTCTGATAACGATCTTCAGGATGATGTTTAACCATGCGATTGAGAATCGCCGCAAACTCTGGACGCACCGAGGAACCCATTTGCCAATCTAACAGATTTAGATCTTCGCGACGGACTAAATTACTTGGGTGTAAGCCCGTCAATAACTGAATAGCCGTTAAACCAAGCGCATAGATATCACAAGTGGGAGTGAAATTACCAAGAGCTTGCTCAAAGGGCATATAACTAGGTGTGCCGAGAACAACTCCATTTCGCGCTGCTGTGGCATAAACGCCTTTAAGGACAGCGAAGTTAGTTAAGACAAAGTGACTAGAATCATCTTTGAGGTGGATTAAATTACGTGGATTAATATCACCATGAATGATGTTATCGCCGTGGGCAATATGTAAACTTTCTAGCAATTGATTTAGAAAATTAATGACCTCTGATTCGCTATACAGTTTACCTTTGGCGATTTCATCACTCACCCTAGTTCCCGCGATCGCTTCTTCAACGATATAAAATTCCTCCTCTTGTTCAAAGTAAGTTGCAATTTTAGGAAAGTCATTACTAAGATCGCTCAGTTTTTGTAGTTTAGGAACTTCATTCCGAAATAGCGATCGCGCCCAATCTAGTTGTAAGTTAGTTTTATTGATTAGACAAAAACTTTTGGCGATCCAACGCGGCATTTCGGTGATTACGGTATCCTCCACCAAGTAAGTTTGTCCATAGCCTTCATCAGCGATCGTCTGCACAACTCGAAAGCGTCCGCCCAAGAGATTTCCAAACACTTTGCCTATGGTTTGTGATGTCGCCATGAGAAACCTACTCCAACCGCAACTTTTAATATTATAAGTGTTGATTTGCCTTCGGCAAATCAACACTTATTAAGCCTAGGTACTTATTATCTAAATTATAACTATGCATCTGACTTTGGCACAACGTAGAGAATGCCAGAAATCAACGTGAGTGCTAGCGCAAGCCAGAAAAATGCGATCGCATAGGGGATTTTCACCAATAAAGCGGCGATCGCCACAATTTGCATGACGGTTTTGGCTTTACCCCAAAAATTTGCACCAACTATTTGAGGCTTATTGGTTTCAGTAGTATCATTAGCCGCCGTGGGAGCGCCGCGCCAAGCGGTAATTAACAACTCTCGCGTAATAATTAGAAATACCGCCCAAGCAGGAACTTGACCAAGTTCAATAAACAATAAAAATAAGGCGATCGTCAGGACTTTATCAACTAAGGGATCAAGAAATTTACCAAGTTCGGTAATTTGATTAAGTTTTCTTGCTAAATATCCATCTAGCCAGTCGGTAATGGCGGCGATGATAAATACACTTAGAGCGATTAGGCGAGTAAATTCGCTATCTTGCCAAATAAATAATCCAAAAATAATTGGAACTGCAATCAATCTTGATAAAGTTACCCAAGTCGGTAATGTAATCATAAAAATAATATGGTAAGGGGGAAACTCAGCGCGGCTAGTGTAGAAACCTAGAATACGTTGATCGCCGTATTTGGTAAATTTTTCTTTGTCTAGCATTAAAGTAGAGAAGGTCATATTCTTTAGTTGATTTCTGTGCAAGAAGATTTTCGGTTAATTGTTGATTTAGTAACTGTTCTTGCGGCTGCTTCCTTTGGTGGTTTACTGGCGGCGGCGCTGCGATTACCAGTTTTATTAGGCTACATCTTTGGTGGCATTATTGTTGGACCCACAGGTTTAGGGCTGATCAAAGAACTGGTTCAAGTCGAAACCCTCGCTCAGTTTGGGGTTGCGTTTTTGTTGTTTGCCCTCGGTGTAGAATTTTCGCTGAAGCAGTTAAACAAGGTAAAGGCGATCGCCATTGGTGGTGGCACATTACAAATTTTGTTAACGATCGCTTTGACTACCGCCGTATCAGTATTTGTGGGCTGGGTCGAGACTCCAACCCAAGGAATTTTTCTGGGCGGAATTTTGTCACTGTCATCAACGGCGGTGGTGTTGCGAAGTTTGATGGCAACTAACGAAACCGAGTCTGCACAGGGACAGGTGACTTTAGGGATATTGATCATCCAAGATTTAGCTCTGGGCTTAATGCTTGCGGTATTGCCTGCACTGGATCATCCTGAATCAGTGGGAATCGCTGTGGCAAAAGCTTTAGCCGTAACTGCCTTATTTGCAGGCGCAGCGATCGTAGCGGGAATTTGGTTAATCCCGCCATTTTTACGCTGGGTAGCGAGTACCGAGAGCCGTGAATTATTTTTGCTGAGTGTGATCGTGCTATGTCTGGGGATCGCTTTGCTGACTGAGCATTTGGGCTTATCGATCGAAATGGGCGCATTTGTGGCAGGTTTAATGATCTCCGAAGTGGAATATGCCGATCAAGCGCTTACTTATGTCGAGCCTCTGCGCGATGTGTTTGCCACGTTATTTTTTGCGGCGATCGGGATGCTGATCGATCCCGTATTTTTAATCCAAAATTGGGAATTAATTCTGAGTTTGGTGGCGATCGTGATGATCGGAAAATTCTTGATTGTTGTGCCATTGGTAAGTATTTTCCGCTATCCACTGCGAGTTGCCATCTTTGCAGGGCTAGGACTAGCACAGATCGGGGAATTTTCTTTTGTACTGGCTAGTGAAGGTCAAAAACTAGGTTTGGTATCACGCCGCGTTTATCTGCTGATTTTGGGGACGACGGCGGTAACTTTGATGGTCACTCCGTTCTTGCTGAAAGCAACACCACAAATTTTAACCCTGCTAGAAAAAGTCTCATTTCTTAAGGATTGGATGAACAAATTGGATATGCCTCAGGAGATTTCGGCTAATGCCAAACTCAAGGATCATGTGGTGGTCTGTGGCTATGGAAGGATTGGGCAGGGGATTGTGACATTGCTGCAATCTAAGGGTTATCCCGTACTTGTGATCGAGGATGCGGAATCAAAAGTACAGATCTTGCGATCGCAAAATATTCCATATTTATACGGTAACTGCGCTAGTCCGTTAGTTCTCGAAAGGGCGGAAATAGACCATGCGCGATCGATGTTGATTGCTATTTCTGATCCGATCGCCACCCGTCTTTGTGTCCAGCGAGCCGTGAGTCTTTCCCCAGAAATTGACATTGTGGCAAGAGCCGAAAAAGATGCCGATATTGATATGCTTTATCAATTAGGAGCCAAGGAAGTTGTGCATCCTACCTTTGAAGCTAGTTTAGAATTATCGACCCACCTGCTCATTTGTTTAGGTGAAGGTGTGCAAGATATTCAGTCCGAAATTATTGCTGTGCGGCGTAGTCGCTATGCCAATTTTCGTCCTGAAATTGCCTGTGTATTACCCGTAGTTGCAACTCTACTTCCCAGTAGTCAAAATCTAACGGAGGTAGATAGTCAAACGTCTTAAGCGATCGCTGGTTGATGGGTGAGGTAAGAGGCGATCGCGAATAAATCTTTAACCTGCCTGATTACCGCGAATTAAAAAACGAACCTCTTCAAGTAGAACATTAAATCTTTGATCGCTTTCCGCTTGTCGTTGCTTTAACAACTCCATTTCTTCATCAAAACGATCCATTCTGCTCTGACTTTGTGCAGCCACCTGTAATAAAGCTTGGGCAGTTATTCTCAAACCATCTACACTATCCTTAACTTCAGTGACACTTTCCCGTAACTCAGTGACACTTTCCCGCAACTCAGTGACACTTTCCCGTAACTCAGTGGCACTTTCCCGCAACTCAGTGACAGTTGAAGCTAAGTCATCAAGCATCTCATCATTCCAACGTTGCACAGTCATAGTATCTTTTTGGTTATGAAATCGATACCAAACATTCTACAATGCATTTACTTTTTCGGGTAACAGTCATTTTTTTGAGATCATTGTTCTTCTGATGAAGACAGGTTTACACCTCAATGTTTTCCCAGCGCAATGTCCTTTTAGTCGTTGTGCATAGCCCAAATGATATTAGAATAGTTCAGCTAAAAGTATCTTTGAATTTAATGTTGCACTCTCTGCTCCCTGTCCCCTTGGGGGCATTTCAAATTAATACGCCCGTCTCAATAACAGAATCCGAACTTTCTACGGAACAAAATCTGCGCCCGCAACAAAAGCAAGTTATATTCTCTTTAATCGTTCCGACTTATAATGAGAGCAAGAATTTAGCCCAGTTAGTGGAAGTTCTGAGTCGATTATTAGATAATTATTTTGAGGAGAAATTTGATGGGAAAGGTGAATCAACCGACGAATTAGCTTACGAATTAATTATTGTCGATGATGATAGTCCCGACTTAACATGGCAAGTGGGACTGGATTTATTGCCAAATTATCCAAAACTTCGAGTGATGCGTCGTCAAGGTGAAAAGGGGCTATCAACGGCGGTGATTCGGGGTTGGCAAGCATCTCAAGGCGAAATCTTAGGGGTGATTGATGGTGATTTACAACATCCACCTGAAACACTAACTCAGATGCTTGATCAAATGCTTGCTCCCATGTTTAGTGCTGATCCAGATTTACCTAATGTAGATTTAGTTGTCGCAAGTCGTCATGTCGAAGGTGGTGGTGTCAGTGATTGGGGATTTATCAGGCGCGTTCTATCGCGTGGGGCGCAGATGCTCGGCTTGTTGATTTTACCAAATGTAATTGGGCGAGTTTCTGATCCCATGAGTGGATACTTTATGGTTAGACGTAGTGCGATCGCTAATTGCACGATGAATCCATTGGGCTACAAAATTTTGATCGAAGTATTAGGACGCGGACAGATAGGCTCGGTAGCTGAGGTTGGCTATGTCTTTCAGGAACGGCAAGAGGGTGAAAGCAAAGTCACTTGGCGACAATATGTGGACTATATTTTGCATTTACTACGTTTGCGATCGCGGGGTCGGATTACTAAAATTCGCGAAAAACTACAGGTTCCCATTCAACGATTTTTGAGATTTGGGTTGGTGGGTTTGAGTGGTGTATTTGTCGATATGGCGATTTTGTATTTACTCAGTGATGCTTCGAAATTGGCTTGGGGAATCACTCGTAGTAAGATGATTTCGTCGGAGGTAGCCGTAATTAATAATTTCTTATGGAATGATTTATGGACATTTCGCGATATTTCGAGTCAGCAGGTGGGTTGGCGCAAAAGAATTCGCCGCTTTTTGAAATTTAATTTTATCTGTCTATTTGGAATTGTCTTAAATATTTTGATTCTCAATTTCCTTTACAATTATCTGCATATCAATCAATATCTCGCAAATCTCATCGCGATCGCGATCGTTACAATTTGGAACTTCTGGTTTAATCTCAAACTTAGCTGGCGAGTTACCCAAACCAAATAAGCTAGAAAATTCGGCAGACTGTAAATGCTAGTCTTGCTGTATTTCATTGAAACTCTAAAACCTGTGGCGCACGCACAGCGTGCGCCACAGGTTTTAGGGTTTTATATTTAATTGCGCCTAGCTACTTAGAACTTACGCAAATGGAATTGAAATCGTCATTCAAAGGTAGGGACAATTCATGAATTGCCCCTACCTTTGATTCTTTTGTTTAAGTTTTAACAATTTTAGAACTTAAAAGGATTATAAATCAGGCAAGGCTTAAAATAGCCCTCTAATTGTTGACGGACTTCTGGCTTAATATCGGTAATCCATTGCCGATAGACAAGTTCCTCGATCGCTTGAGTTCCATAAACCAAAGCCGAAATACCCGCAATCGTGGCACGAAAATCGATCGCTAGATCGGGAAAATCACCAATTCCATAGCGTTTGACCGTCAGCTTGCCGAGATTTTCCTTCTTCTCAGAGACACTCACACCAAAAACGCCTTCATTCCAAATGCAATGTGGATCGCTGAGAGAAAAGGTAAAGGCAAAGGTAGATGACTCACAATTAATCGATAAACCATTCAAAGCTTCCACAATATCGATTACTCTGACCATCCAAGGTGCGGTCATTGTTGCAGATAATTGCCCTGCATTGTTCAGCCATTTATGGATATTTGTATCTAATGGAACTGGCATTTTTAAGCTATGGATTTGATCGCGATGATTCGCAAAAAATTGGAAAAGCCGATCGCGGGACTCCATATCTGTCCAAAATATTGATGAAATTTCGATTTGCCGATCGCTCATCGGCAAATTACCACTGCTATCGATCGCATATATGGCTAAAGCAACGGGTTGGCGATCGCGCTTGATCACCACACAAAGTTTATTCCGATGTAAATGCCACCATTGATCGTAGTTAAAATTCGTAATTATCAATCCGTGACTATGGGGTTGTAATACTTGCGATCGCAGGTTTTCAGACAAAAAATTTGCTAAAACATCCTTAACTTCAGTGGCTGGCAGGCGATCGCATGACCAGTTTGTTTGATTGGCAAGTTTGAGATAATTGGATAGAGAATGAATCGGGACTGTAATCTCGTTTGTAGCATTAGCGATCGCGTAGCCCATCGCCCCATAAAAACTTTCCTTAAACGGTGTGAGCATACTCATACAAATCCCTCGCATCCGCATTTCTAAAAAAGCAGCTTTCATCAAGGCGCTCACACAGCCCTGATTGCGATATTCGGGATATGTCCAGACTCCACCGATCCCACCCATTGGTTTCAGCACACCCCGCACTGACTGCTGAAAATGGAAACATTGTAACGCCGCCGCAATTTTGCCATCGATTTCGGCTACTAATACTTCTTCAGGATTAATCGCCGTCAAGTGCGATCGGGGTAAATCCTGATTAGTCCAACGGGAATAGGCATATAAATCACCCTTCAGAATTTCAAGGCGATCGCTATTATTAATTTTCCGAATTTTCATCGATTATTTTTTACGTCGAGATTCTCTGCATGATTAAACTATCATATTAATGATTTTGAAATGTTTTCTTGATAAAGGCATAAGATAAAACTATCCAAAAATCAAAGCAGATTAACTGATTCATCATGGCTACCGTTAACGACAACTATCTTAAACTCAAGGCTGGCTACTTGTTTCCCGAAATTGCCAGAAGAGTAAACGCCTTTGTTGAGGCAAATCCTGAAGCAAAAGTCATTCGCCTTGGTATTGGCGATGTCACCGAACCTTTGCCAGCAGCCTGTCGTACAGCCATGATCAAAGCTGTTGAAGATATGGGCGATCGCGCTTCATTTAAGGGCTATGGTCCCGAACAAGGCTACGCTTGGCTACGCGAGAAAATTGCCGCGCAAGATTTTCAAGCAAGGGGCTGTGATATTGACGCTTCCGAAATTTTTATTTCCGATGGTTCTAAGTGCGATTGCGGTAACATTCTTGATATTTTTGGGGATGACAATATCATTGCTGTCACCGATCCTGTCTATCCCGTGTATGTGGATACTAACGTCATGGCAGGGCATACGGGCGACCTGAACGACAAGGGCGAATACGAAGGTTTAGTTTATCTACCTGTGACGGCTGAGAATAATTTCACCGCCGAAATTCCTACTCAAAAAGTAGATTTAATCTATCTCTGTTTCCCTAACAACCCCACAGGTGCAACTGCAACTAAGGAACATCTGCAAGCATGGGTAGATTATGCCCTTGCCAACGATGCGATTATCTTTTTTGATGCCGCCTACGAAGCTTTTATTACCGATCCTAATCTTCCTCACTCAATTTATGAAATTGAAGGTGCGAAAAAATGTGCGATCGAGTTTCGTTCTTTCTCCAAGAATGCAGGATTTACAGGTACTCGTTGTGCCTTAACTGTAGTTCCCAAAAACTTGATTGGTAAGGCGAAAGACGGCTCAGATGTTGAGCTATGGAAGCTGTGGAATCGTCGTCAATCCACCAAATTTAATGGTGTTTCCTATATCGTCCAGCGTGGTGCAGAAGCGGTTTATTCCGAAGAAGGTCAAGCTCAAACCAAATCTTTGATTAACTTCTACATGGAAAATGCGAAGATTATCCGCGAAAATCTAACTGAAGCTGGTTTGGCGGTCTATGGTGGTGAGAATGCTCCCTATGTATGGGTAAAGACTCCATCAGGGCTGACTAGCTGGGATTTCTTCGATAAACTCTTACAAACCTGTAATGTCGTTGGTACTCCTGGATCTGGGTTTGGTGCAGCAGGTGAGGGGTACTTCCGCATCTCTGCTTTCAATAGCCGAGATAATGTCAATGAAGCAATGCGCCGTATTATTGAAAAGTTTCAGTAGTTTCATTCAAAGTACAGGACAAGAAACAAAACTCTTTTTCCGAAAACACTTGAATTTATTTTCCTAAAAACTTTACTTAGGAATAGTTATCGTGGTTTTTGGGACTCTATTTTTGATTTTTTGTCCTGTAGTTTAGGTTGTCTAAAAAATGTTGGTTCTTAGATGACGAAACAAGATATATTTAGTTGGGCAAATAAAACTGAAATAAATAAACAGGAAATACTAACAGTTTATGTTAAACGATACTCAAATCACTAAAATTGCTTCGTTGCTTAACAAGGTAATTGATATTCCATTGCTAAGTGAAGAGTTTGAGCAGATTTTATTGCAGGAATCTATCCGTCTCATTGATGGAGCATTATCGCAGGCTCTTCCTCCTCAATTCAGCGATTTTCTTAATCAAGCTGCACGAGGACTAAATAGTTCAAATAAAGAAGAGTTTGATAAATTCATTTCTCGTTTGATTACCACAATTAACAAGCATGTTGATCTGCCGTTTCTAGATGAAGTAAAAGAGCAGAAGCTAATTCGATTTATTCTTGAACTCATTGTTAAGGCAATGTCTAAAGGTGAAGACTTGAATAGTCATTTGGACAATCTAATCCAACAAAGGTTGACTCAAAATACTAGTAGTGAAAGCTCGCCTAAAGGCACTGACCTCTCAGGAAGTTAAAACGCAACCTACAGTAAACGTCGCTTATCGTGTGCTTTTTTGTAATATCGGAACTATTTTCTTAAGACTATGAAATATTGGCAATTAATCGCAAGTTTCTTTCTGTCAACCATAATATTTTTCGTTCCATTGTCGATCACGTCATTATCAGCACAAGCAGCAAGTTCCTCTAGTGTAACGCGATCGCTCTTAAACGAAGCTGATGGCGAAAGCTTTGCAGGCAAAAACTTAATTAGGGCTGAATTCAATAGCACCACTTTTCGTAATACTGATTTTAGTAATGCAGACTTACGCGGTGCGCTTTTTAATGGCGTTTTATTAGACGGTGCTAATTTGCATGGAGTTGATTTAGGCTCAGCGATCATTTATGTGTCACGCTTCAAAAATGTCGATCTCACCGATGCAGTTCTGACTGACGCAAACATGCTGCGATCGAGCTTTGACAACGTGAATGTAACTGATGCTGATTTTAGTAATGCTCTTCTGGATCTTCAACAGGTCAAAAAAATCTGTCGAACTGCCTCTGGAACAAATTCCAAAACAGGTGTAGATACCCGTGAATCTCTGGGTTGTGATTGATTAATACTCAGAAGCCTTTATGTCGCTCAGAGCGCAGCACAAGGCTTCTGAGTATGCAGCTACAATGACATAGGCAGCAATAGAGATCGCCTGAAAGCTTTCAAAGATATATAACAAGTTCCTGACTAGTGATGGTGACATGAGCAGCGATCGCTAAGGTTGTTGAGTGTGGGTTAGATTTGGCGATCGCTCTCCAAGAACGCAATGAAAAGTTCCAAGAACGGCTGGCTAAAGAAAAAGCTGAGCAAAAAGCCCAACGTCTTGCGGAAATCCTCAAAGCGATGGGGATTGATACTGATGAGATTTAACCAATCGCCTTTACAAATACGACAACCAACAAGCGATTGCCCCATTACCAATAAATTTCTTGCTGACTAAGGCAACCAATTCTGTGCAAAACAATTAGGTTGCTTCCATTTCATTAGCCTCCCCTACAACAAAACTCTATCTCTTTCCAAGAATTCTGTCATATTCGGCGTGTGAGCCTATCCAAAACCACACAATCTTTTCTTCTCCTATTTTGATAATTCCCAATGCTCTCCATCCGATTCCGAC
>JBAXTW010000310.1:0-2179 GCA_037129985.1 Pseudanabaena sp. ELA645
TATTAGCCTGCCTTTCCCATTAGTTTTGCTTATCCCCTCAAACCCAGAAGAGCCCACTATTTTATACTCCCCACGATCATCTTGAAACGCAAATGCTCAACCCTTTGTGCTTTCATCGATAACTTGTCCCTGCGTTGCGAGGTTTGGGCAGAGCATTCCCAAGCTAAAATTATCTGAAAAATTGTATATTTCTGTGGGAATGCTCTGCCCCTACAGCAGGATCGTCTGATGAGCGAATAATTCACGACACTAACCCAAAAGCATCAATTCGTGATGCTTTTTTATTTATTTAAGTTCTGCTATGGCTTTACGAGCTTGCGCTAACCCATCCATATTTCTCTGTTGATTAAATAAGGTTTCCGCAGTTTCTAACATCTTGCGAGCCTCAATTCCCCTTTGTTGTGATGCTAATAATTTACCCAGCGCTAAATGGGTCGCGGCATCTTCAGGATCAGTTTCCAAAATTTGACGGTAAGCGACGATCGCCCCAGACAGCGAACCTTGCTGGATATACAAATCTGCGATCGCATTTTGAATCTTATTTGCCACATTAGGGGCAACATTTTTGGCTGTGGCGGCACGGCGCAGAGAAGAAATCGCTTCGGTATATTTACCCTCACTCTGATAGATTTTGGCAATCTCAAGATTAGCTCTGGGATGGCGGGGATTGATTTCTAAAGCCCTCTTATACTTAGCGATCGCCTCATCTAATTGATTTTGGTCAGCAAATAAGCCACCAATCGCCACTAAGATATCTACATCAAAAGGCGCGATTTTGTCGGCTTGACTATAGATTTCAAAAGCTCCTTTGCGATCGCCCATTAACTGCAACACATAGCCCAAATTGACATAGCTTTTTGAGTCATTAGGAACAACGGCGATCGCCTGTCGATAGATCTTCGCCGCTTCGGCATAATTTTTTTGTTCGGTCAGTAAAAAACCGACGCTGTTATAGGCATCAATGTTTGTGCGATCCAAAGCGATCGCCTGTCGATAGGATTTTAAAGCACTGGGATAGTCCTTGATTCGCACATAGACAAAACCTAATGCACTAAAGGCTTTAGCATTGTTCGCATCCAATTTGGTAGCACTCTCCAAAGCGGCGATCGCATCGGAGTAATTACTTTGTTGGGTTAACAAAAAACCAAGACTGGTCAAGATTTTAGAATTTTTCGGTTCTAATTTTGATGCTTGTTGATACGCAGCGATCGCCCCAGAGATATTATTTTTTTGCCAAAGTTGCCGTCCCTGCTTGATCCATTCCGTTGCATCTTTTTGCGGTTGAGCCTGAACTTTTTCGGTAATCGGTAGGTATATCGCTGTAGCGATCGTGATGACTAAAGCAATATTCGGTAGATTACGAGTGAGGCTATTGATGAAACTGAGTAAACGAAACAAGCGCATAATCTTTCTTCAAGTCTATTCTTCAATGATCGTCTCTTCCATGTTAACAATCTCTAAAGCATTTGGTGCATTACGCGCATCCGTAAAATCAGTTCCCTCTATACTTTTCAGCGTGGATAGGTAAGTTCCCGTCAAGTCTGCCCCGATTAGCTTAGCATTGGCAAGATTTGCCCAATTTAGCTTAGCATTAGTCAAATTAGCATGACTAAGATCGGCTCCAGCCAAATTTGCGCCCGTCAAATTTGCTCTGGTCAGATCTGCACCCGTCAGATTTGCACCACGCAGATCAGCGCCATTCAGACAAGCTCCTGTCAAAAAAGCATTGGCTAAATTTGCTCGGCATAGACGCGATCGGGTGAGATTGGCGCTGGTTAGAAATGCACCCGTAAAATTAGTTTCAACCAAAATTGCCTCACTTAAATCAGCTTCGATCAAAAAAGCTTCTGAAACATTCGCCCCAATCAATGAAGCCTGTTGCAGGAGCGTGCCATTGAGATTGGCTTGGATCAAAATTGAACCACTTAAATTAGCCCTGATCAAATTGGCAAGATTAAGCTCAACATCTTCTAAATTTGCGACATCAAGGGTAATCTCTTCGAGATCGGCTTCGATAAAGTTCGCACCAGACAAGTTCGCACCAGTCAAAATAAGCCCAATCAGCGATCGCTTACTAAAGTCGCGATCGCCCAAAGCGTAACTTTCGAGAAGTTCTTTTGCGTTCATATTTAATGGCAAAAATTTAATAGCAAGATTAATTGATGTTACGTGGAAGTTT
>JBAXTW010000311.1:0-2128 GCA_037129985.1 Pseudanabaena sp. ELA645
ACAGCTTTTTGAGGATGAAACCGAAATAAAATCGCCATAACTGGTTTCCTGCTCTTACGGCTTTCAATACTATTATAAAACTTTAACCTTTCAATGAATACCTAAAATTGCCTACCTCAAAATAAATCTGGGATATATTCCTAAGCAGCTTTAGCTAAATCCCTTGTTTGGATTTTAATAGAAGCACTTTCTAAACTGCTAAAAGTAAACTCAGTCCTAAATCCGAGCTTATCCAACATTGAAAAAAGCATATCCAAAGTAAACTTATCAATTTTTCCATTCACAATGTCCGACACACGCGGCTGAGTAACCGCCAATCTTTCAGCCGATTCCTTTTGTGTCCAACCTTTATCTTCAATGATGTCTCGAATCATGATCGTCAAATCAGCCTTCAAAACTGACTTACTAGCGACTTCAGGCTCCTCGACCGCATGAAACGGACTTTCGTAAAACTTGATTGCCATAGTTTTTTACATATATCTAAAGTACTAGCAAATTATACAAAATTTTATATAATAAGTCAAGTATAGATTTAGCGATCGCCTATAACAACCTTGCTACAATAAGCATGATCCACAATCTCCAAATCATAGCCAATGAAATCAGCCTATTGATTAGAAAAACAGCTATGAACGACATTCAAGAATATGATCTTGTTGCTTTAACTGAAGATGCGATCGCTACTCATAAAGTTACTCATCAGCAAATCCTAATGCAACGAGGACAAATGGGAACAGTTTTAATGTCCTTTGATAACCAAGCATTCCTAATCGACTTTACCGATAAAAAAGGCAATACCTTCGCTATGGAAACAATCGAACCTGTGAAGCTATTACGCCTTATCAATGAACCTGAATTAGTCTATTCATGACTATACCCATGACCTTCACATCAGTCCTTGAGAATATAGCCCGATCGCCTATCGCCACAAAAATAGGCGAGAAACTGACAACAGCTAAAAGCATATCCCTATCAGGAATATCACGCTTAGGCAAAGGACTGATTAGCACCCACCTATGCCAACAACAAGCCAAACCATTACTCATCGTCACCGCCACCGTCGAAGAAGCGACCCGATGGGCTTTACAACTTCAGTCCATGTCATGGCGCGTCTATCTATACCCTCCCCTTGATACATTTCCCTACGAATCAGCCCAAATCGATTTAGAAACTGCTTGGACAAGGATTGAGATATTAGCAGAACTACTTGCCAAACCACAGCATAACTTAGCGATCGCTACCACCATTAATGCGCTACAGCCCCATCTACCATCCACTCAAGTCTTCCAAAAACATAGCATCTATCTCAATATCGGCGATTCGCAATCAGTTAAATTACTAGCTGTGGCTCTGGCAAGATTGGGATATGTGGAAGTCAAAGAAGTAAAAGAATCAAGACAATGGAGCCGCAAAGGATTTAGTTTTGAAGTATTTCCAATTAATCGAAATCTACCCGTTCGCCTAAGCTGCAATCGCGGCACTGTCGAGAAAATCAGAGAGTTTGACCCCGCTAATCCTAAAAGCTTCACTGACCTATCCAGCATCGCGATCGCCCCTGTCGATTTGCATGAGTTTGTTTCTGCTCATAAAGCCACATTACTAAATTACTTACCCAAGAACTTCATTGTTGCTATTGATGAACCCGAACAATGCCAGAGCTATGGCGATCGCCCAACTGCGAAGTGAGTTAGAACGTCAACGCCAAAATGAAAGTAATAATCAGGCGATCGCCTTTCAAACCCAGCAAGAACAAGTCTTTAGTGAACTAGCCGCCCCGATTTCACTACTGCTTACCCAAATCTATTTGCTAGAAGTTGAGAACAAACCCGTACAGGCAAAAGATGCGATCGCCATTGTCAAAAGGATGCTGCGCGTATTTACAGAACAGGGGCTAACGCAGGTAGGCAACATTGGTGAAGTTGTGAACTTTGATCCGAACCTGCATCAACCTTTGAGTAGCGCTGTAGAGATTAATAACGGGCAAGCAGTCAAGATTAGAGTAGCGGGGCTGACCTATCAGGGTAGAGTGCTTCGGGCGGCAGGGGTGGAACTATGTCAGGACGTTTAGCGATCGCTTACGGTTCGCTGATTTTTGAAAGAGGTGAGGAGATAGGGTTAAAGTTAGAGG
>JBAXTW010000312.1:0-2119 GCA_037129985.1 Pseudanabaena sp. ELA645
TTCCCCCTTCACGCTTTTTCCTAGGTATACCCACCTTTTCAAACAGCCTCTAAGATTAGCATACAAATCAGGATAGTTATTACTTAAACGAGTTAATAAATTTTGACCATTTAAATACTGATCTATTATTAAACGCTTAAACTTTTCAATTTTGGCGGGGGAAGGATCAGGAATAATTTTTTGCCCCTTAATGTCCAAATTTTTAACTAGACTGTCATTTGAACTTAGCCACTCTTCACGATTTTCAGAACTAATTTCAGCATCTGGAACATCAATATCTATAACTCCTGCATTAGCAAGTTCATTTCTTTCTTTAGCAAAATGGTCATCTGTCGCAATAAATATTTTAAAGTCATTTGAAACATATGGAAGATTTAAATCTAATACCTGTTTGGCTTTTGTCGATGCATGTTGTGCTAGTAAAGCGCTATCAAAAACTGGTACGAGTAGAATCCATCGATTGATAACTGTATTACCGAAAAGTTTTATGAATTCAGCTTTATTCTTTATAAATTTGCCAATATCGGTGGTAATTTTATCTCGTTGGGCTTCATATCTCTGATTTGTTTCATAAGCCTCAGTTGCATAACATTGAAAAACAGCCCCACAACTTGAATAACCTTCAATCCCAAAATCACCTTTATGCTTTGCTGGTACTTCTTGATAATTCAGTTTGTAGTGTCTTTTGAGTAATAGTTGAATATAAGTTTCCCATTCTTCTCCCTCGTAAAAGCGAATATTTTTTGAAGAATCCATACATACTATCTGGCACAACTGGCTAGTTTGATTTGATACTTTAACTTTAATGATTTAAGTCTACCTCAATTTTATCTAAAAATGTGACCACCCTTTACTTTTACAGAGATTAAAGAGGCGATCGCGCTATACGATATCTTGCCAAATAAGCTAATCGGCATTTAAGTTGCATGAAAGTGGGCGTGAAAGGCTTACATCAAAGGATGTAGCTTGGAAAGATAAATGCCGATTAGCTTACCCATCTGCTGCCAATCTACAGGAAAACCCATAGCAGCTAATCTCTCTGGATGCTCAGAAAGTAATTTGAGAAGACGCGATCGCAAGTGATGATTTGGGGCGCTCGTATCCATAAAGTACAACAAGATCACCAAAGTGTTATAAATTTTGTTATGAGACTGCTGTACCAACTGACCAGCGATCGCATTATTTTTGCTTTTTGGTAAAGCTGGTGTAATAGAAAACTCTCGATTCCATAGACGCGAATGATGAGCGCAAAAATTACGCACTATTGATAGATGGTGAATCCATGAAGCTAAAACAAAATCATTGATTCGATAAACTCTAGCGATCGCCGAACGAGTTTGATAAGGCTTCAAACTGCTATACCATCGAGACAACAATCCAATAGACATAACCTCACAGATAGCCCAAACTGGCGGTAGCTGTTCGTTATAAGTATTTTGTAGATGGTGAATAAAAGTCTCTTGTGAGCGATCGACCTCTTGCGCCAGATCATCTAAATTTTTCCGCCAATACCGAGGATTAAATAATTGTGAGTCAAGATGAGCGTGAGGATGATGCAAGATTGCTAGTTGATATGCCCATTGACTACGCACTGACACTTCTATACGTTCAATACCATCTAACACTAACAACCGAAGTTCTCGATCAAAAATGTAAAGCCTAAGGACATCTTCAAATTTTGTGTCAGGCTTAAATTGGTGAGTCTTATGAGCTAACTCAAAAGGTAGCCAATAAGCACTAAGTCGGTAGTAATTAAGGTGCTGAAGATAAAAAATCGATTCCTGCACGTCATCGACAATCATGCCCCGTGATTGAAGCAATTGCACCTGCTCGACAAAACTTTTGGCAGGCTTCGTGAAATCGCGTGACATCTACACCTATAAAAATAAGGAACCCGCACAGTTTGAGGATACTTTCGCATAGCCTTGGCGGGTTTTGTTAGACACATCATCACACTTTAAATATCAGTTGTCAATATTAATTTGACGCTCATAGCGATCGCGGTTAATTAAGCGATCGCTCTTTATTTTCACAGAGATTAAACAAGCGCTCGCACTTATTGGCATATAGTATATTTACACTTATTACACTTACTTCAAAAATCAACCCATCTCAACAT
>JBAXTW010000313.1:0-2116 GCA_037129985.1 Pseudanabaena sp. ELA645
GTGCAAATTAATGAATGTCATTTGCATTAAGAAAATCAGCGAACGGTAAGTAACTATATGGCAGTTGGGAAGATTAATGGTCAAAGTGTGATTTGTGTGACCAGACAGGAGGGAGGAGATTGTAGCCGTGATCTTAAGGGCGAAGGGTTGTTAATTACAACTCGTCCTGGGATAAATCCTAGTAAGACGCTGGCTGACCTGATCAATGTTCGCATGGAAGCAGGATCGGCTTTGACGGAAACTAGGGATTTGACGAGAAAGACTTCTATTAATTCTGTCAATACAAAATGTTTAATCGAGGCTAGTACGCAGTCCAGCTACGATGAATGCGTTAAAGGTTCGCCTAGTGCTGCTGGTTCTGTACCCAGATCCTCTAACCCTGCAACCCCATCCAAACGACCTTTGTGGTAGTCAAGAGCAAGTGGTTATGTCTTACGTCTTGGCTGTAGAGATTGCATGCATAATTGGGGCAAGTTGTTCAGTAATGGCGACTGCCCCTGAATATCTAGACACTTCTACGCCTGAATCTCCCGCAATTGATCGCCAAACTCTTCCAGTGGCATTGGAAAATCTTGAGCAGCGTGCAAGAGCCGTTACGGTTAGAGTAGTTGCATCTCAAAAAACTCAATCAGGAGTTAGAGTCAAAAATACTGGATCGGGAATTTTGGTCGGAAAGCAAAAGGCTACCTACTTACCGTTCGCTGATTTTCTTAATGCAAATGACATTCATTAATTTGCACTTTTTGGCATTACTATTGATAATTAATACTAATAAAGGTCATTATTGCTTTAATTTATTTGTAATGCATACAAGAAGGTGAAAATCAATAACTTCGTAAAAAAAGTTCATAAAGCCTGAGATCCTTATTGTCCCGTCAAATGTTTTGACCTATTTCAAAAATCAGCGAACCGTAAGTACCTATTTTGTAATTACGAATAACCATGTTGTCAAAGCTGCCACTGATATTCAAGTTGGTACATCTGACGACGGATTCCATACAGCTACTTTGGTTAATACTGTCAAATTTCCATCCATCGATCTTGTTCTATTGTCATTCCAAAGCAATGCTATATATCCCACGGCTCGATTAGGTCGTACTAGCGATCTCAAGATTGGCGATTGGGTATTTGCGACTGGTTTTCCTAAGCGATCGCAGGCTTGGAAATTTGCGGAAGGACAGTATGCCCTATCTGCTCCTAAAACAATGGAATCTGGCTATGCTTTTGGTTATAGTAGCGAAGTTGAACCAGGGATGAGCGGGGGAGCCGTGATGGATGCCTATGGTCGAGTGGTTGCCGTTAATGGTTTTCATGCAAAGCCTTTATGGGGTAAGCCCTCTTATCTTTATAGTACTGGCGAAAAACCCTGTGAACCAATTCGGGAGGAGATGGCTAATTTAAGCTGGGCAGTTCCCATAGAAACAGTGATTCAGTTTATGCCAAATCTCCGAGTTGCAAACCTTGAGACAGTGAAAACCAATGGTAACTTCCCAAACCCATTCGTAGCTAACAATCCATCATCAGGATTTTGGCAATGGAGAGCTTCTTATCTAAACAAATGTGCTGTTGTTCCTCTATCACCACTTGTCAATCTTGCTTGGACAAATGCAGTATTACCACCTGTAACATTTAGTCCAAAATCTATTCATTCCCAAGTTTATCGAGAGGATTATATGTCAGAGTTTGATTTTCTAAAGTTTGATCAGAGATCGCTAACTACTGCGGCACTCTCCTTCTCGTTTACATTGGTTTCTACGGTCGTTTCTCCTTTAGTACCTAATGCAAACGCGATCGCCGAAATCCCTCAACCCGTAAAAATAAATTCTGAAGATGCGCCAGCGATCGCCCAAACAACACAGTCAGGGAGAGTCAACTCTGAATCAGATCAAATGGCAAGGGCGCAAATTTCTCTCTCACAAGCTCAAGTGTTTTTTGAGCAGGGACTATACGATCGCGCAAAAATACTTGTCAATCAGGCAATTGATCTTAATCCTAACAGTCCCTTAGGTTGGCAATTACTAGGCAATTGCTTAAAAAAACTGGGACGCGATCAAGAAGCTCTAAGCTTACGGTTCGCTGATTTTTGAAATAGGTCAAAACATTTGACGGGACAATA
>JBAXTW010000314.1:0-2110 GCA_037129985.1 Pseudanabaena sp. ELA645
TTGCATGGGCAATTTTGATAAATCCTTATCTCAGTTTCAAACGTCAACGGGATTATCGTAGCGATCGCACAGGACAAACACCAAGAGAACTGACAGAACAAGAGATAGAAAGCGTACTAACTCCAAGCGAAATATTGGCGCGATCGCTAGGAAAATTAGAATTTCGGGGATGGAGAGAATCTGAGCTTACTTTGCCAATCACGCGAGAACAGGTTTATCTAGTCCAACGCATTGATAGTAGTGCAAGTGTTTGCGCCCATTGTAAATCCTATGCGGTTGATGTTTCTGAGCAAACTGTTGAGAGAGCGATCGAATCAACTAAAAAGAATAGAAAGAGCGATCGCCAACAAAAAGAGAAGATTACCTCTACGCGCCTAGTAAAGCAAACGGTCTATAGCTGTCATTTTTGTGGCTGTGTCTTTGCTTACGATCAACGCGAATCCGTAATTATGGCTACCAGTGATTCGAGCAATTATAGTTCTAGCGATTCTAGCTATAGCAGTTCCAGTAATGATTCTAGTAGCTATGACAGTTCCTATAGTAGCGATTATGGAAGTTCTTCTAATGATTTTGGAGGTAATTTTGGTGGCGGTAGTAGTGATGGTGGTGGCGCGGGTAGTGATTGGTAGAGGAACATTATCCATCAAACGACCATCGCCATAGAATACGAGAATTCGCGGAAATAATACGCGCATAGTCTGGGTCTTCCCTATAGGTGCTTCCCAGTCTTCTGGGTAGTTCGACGGTAATATAGCGCGGCAGTTGGGAAATCGCTGTTGTGCGAAGCCAAGCTTCTAAATTTGCGATCGCATCTAATTCAGTCAGGGGAACTTGAAAATGCTGGTTAATTAGTGCGGCAGCTTCCTGAACATTGTTTGCTGATGATGCATCGACATCATGGCGAAACAGCAGTCGAGAGAATTCTTGCCGCAGGCGATCGGGATCGGAATTAGGGTCAAGATAGTTTCTCAGAGACTCCAACCCTTCTCCTGTGGCTTCAAAGTAAATATAATCACTATCAAATAGATCCCAAGAAATCTCTCCCAACTCTCCTGCCATAATTGCCGTCAAGAGCATTGCATCGATTGATTGCTGATCGAACTTGGGTGTATGGTAGCTACGATCCAAGGAAAACAGACCATTGAGCAAAAGTATCCACCCAGTGCGGATATCACTTGATTTAGCCACATAGCTATAATCTTTGTCAGGGCAGTATACCTGAGGCAATCGCCCTTGACGCTGAGTTTGTAAATCCTCAACACATTGATAAAATTCACTTGCGGATAGTTCCGTGATTGCTAAATCCTCAAAATGAATTCCTAGTTCTTGAGCGATCGCAGATTGGTTGCTGTACAAGCATGGATAGAAGTTGTTTTGAGGTATGCGTGTGGTGATGATATCGGCAAACCACTCTTTTAGTTCAGCAGATGTTCTGTCCACAAAGATCTTTAAACAGATGGGACCGAGACTTGCATGTTCGCGCCACATCCAGTCCCAATCACGTTGAGTTTGAGATGATTGGTCAAGTTCGGTTAGTAGCTGAAGAATCGTGTCTTGCCCTAACTGCCATGCTTGCGATGAATCCGAAGTTATGCGATCGCTCATAATATAGAATCCGTAATCTCCACTCTCCCGAACTTCACTATATCCCACGCCGCTATCAAGATACGATCTATTGCCTAAAAATCACAACTCACAGTAATAGCGATCTCAATACATTATGCCTTTGCGATCACCAATCTCGTAAGTTTTGTTAATGCACTTTACAAGATCAGTCATCGCACTCGACATCGATTTTTTAAGTTATAATATTAACTCAACTAAACATAGTGTTTTGATATATGACAGATCATCAACATTTCGTAACCCAAGCAGTACTCAGAAATTTTTCTTCATCAAAAAAGAAAGATAAAATATTTGTCATTCTTCACATCAATAATCAACTTAAAATAACCCAACATTCCATAGATAGAACATTTGAACAAAATAGATATCTCACAACTAATGAAGAAAATTATGATTCATGGTTTAAAGAGATCGATAATCAAGTTCCACCTATAGAACCGATTTGATATCATAGGAAGCTATAGCAAGGCGCTTAAGCAAAAGC
>JBAXTW010000315.1:0-1968 GCA_037129985.1 Pseudanabaena sp. ELA645
CGACTAGAGGTAAGCTTTCAGTTTTAGCAGGAGTTGTAGCTGATGTCGTAGTAGCCGTGGTGGTCGTGTTTGTCACAGTTGGGGTGGAGACAGTACAAGCAGTGATCTCTTCTGGGCAGATGGTGGCGGTGATTGGTCCTAATGGTGCTGGCAAAAGTACGGTTTTCAAAGCGATTTTAGGCTTGGTTCCCACATCTAGCGGTCATGTGCGCTATCGATCTCGATCTTTACATCGACAACTGCGTACTGTTGCCTATGTGCCACAGCGATCGCAGGTGGATTGGGATTTTCCTGTGACCGTATGGGGCGCAGTGATGATGTCCCGCACTCGTCATCGTAATTGGCTGGGCTGGATCAAAAAGTCGGGTTGTCATTGTGAAAGCATCGTCAAATCAGCGCTTCAGCGTGTCGGTATGTGGGATTTGCGCGATCGCCAAATTGGTGAATTGTCAGGTGGTCAACAGCAAAGGGTATTTCTGGCGAGGGCGATCGCCCAAGAAGCAGAATTACTATTTTTCGATGAGCCTTTTGTCGGTGTTGATAAAAAAACGGAAGCCATAATTTTTGATGTGTTTGCGGAATTAAAATCTCAAAGCAAAATTCTCTTAGTGATTACCCACGATCTTGGTTCCAATTTAGATAATTACGATCGCCTATTGCTGATAAATAAAGAACTAATTGCTGACGGCGATCGCGATGCTGTGATTACTACACAGAACATTAAACTCGCCTATGGCGATAGTGTGATTTTGATGCAGAAAGAATTTACCTAATTGGAATAAAAATTATGTTGACTTGGTTGATTGAGCCTTTAGGCTTTGAATTTATGCGAAATGCGATCGCCATTGGTGTCCTGATTGGCATTTTATCGGCGGTAATTGGTAGTTATCTGATCGTGCAGCACATGGGGCTTTTAGGTGATGTGGTCGCCCATGCCGTCTTACCAGGACTAGCGATCGCCTTTTATATTGGTATGGATATTTTTCTCGGTGCATTCATCGCAGGAACGATTAGCACCTTTGTGGTGGCTTGGATTCAGACCCATTCCAAAATTAAAGTTGATACGGCGATGGCTTTGGTATTTTCAGGATTTTTAGCTTTGGGAGTCATGTTGATTACTACACTCAAGAGCAAATTAGATCTGCATAGTTTTCTATTTGGCGATATTTTGGGAGTAACGAGTACCGACCTATGGCGAACTTTGATCATTGCGATCGCAGTTCTAAGCTGTGTCGCCATCTTTTACCGAGAATTAATCTTCTATTGTTTCGATCCCTTAGCAGCTAAAGCGATGGGTTTACCTGTCCATTTCATTCACTTTGGACTGATGGCAGGAATTACGCTTACAATCATCGCTAGTATGCAATCGGTCGGCGTGGTGCTAGTAGTTTCTCTGCTAACTGGACCCGCCGCCACTGCCTATCTATTAGTAAAGGAATTACATTTAATGATGAGCTTAGGGGCGATCATTGGAGTTATAGCCAGTGTCAGTGGTATGTATGTTAGCTATTATCAGAATGTGCCTTCGGGTAGTGCGATCGTGTTGATTATTTCAGGATTTTTCTTGCTAGCTCTATTATTCAGTCCTTCGCAAGGAATTCTGACAAAGCGGGCTGTCACTCGACGAGCAAAAACTTTGCTAAACAGAATAAAAGTAAGTAAACATTAAAATTAATTGTAAGGTTCTCTAATCAGCCTCGATCCGATTGCTTGTGGCTAGAAAGGAAATAGGTTAAATCATTAAATCAATGTTGTTTATGCCCAACGACCGCCCAGCGCCCCTAACTCCTCTAACAGTTGTTTCTCTATTTGCACTGTTCAACGGTATTAGTTGTCCTCTACTTGATTGGTTACGAGATCGCCTTAAATCGCATTATGTAGCGATCGCCCCACCAGCTTGTTTCCAACCTGCAAGACTAGTACAGGCTGGCTGAAGTAACAAGACACTAACCACGGAACTTCCATTTA
>JBAXTW010000316.1:0-1954 GCA_037129985.1 Pseudanabaena sp. ELA645
CTTCTTTATTCCTTCATTATACTATAATCTTCGTATTAAGTCAAGGTCGCACCCTCCCGCAATAACACCTGACCACCCAAAACCGCTTCAAGGTCTTTGGTTAAGTCTAAACATTGTGTTCCTTTCGCACCCCTGATTTCCAGACGCACTTGACCATCCTTCTCGATAAATATATCAATCTCTTGTAGTTCCATAATGGTTTGTTGAATTATTGGTTATATTTTGGTTGCCATTGGCGATCGCAAAGGTACATAGTTGTTAGGTTACTGTCCATGCTAAATCCTGCATATACCCAGACTCAACGACCTTTAGATGTGGGTCAATTGGCTTAATGAGAGTTCTGAGTTTAAGTTGTACCTTTGTCGGATCAATAGCACGCGGAAATAGCTTTGAATGCTTTTTGGGTTGCTCAAGGTGCAACACAATTCGTAATTCCTGCCCATTACAAATATCTCTTGCAAAATTTCTTTCAGAAGAATCTGATGCGTTTATCTTTGCAGGTAGTATAGCCGCAAGGGTACAGAATACCTTGTCAGCTACTTCATCCGCTATGTCTATTGCCTTCATACGCTTATTCTGGCGATAGTCCTTTGCTTCGATTAACCATACAACTCCATTTTCAATGGCAATCAGATCGACTGCCTTAATTCCATCCCACATTTTATAAAATTGATTACGATAAAAAGACCATTCGTCATATTTACCAACTTGCCATGAATTGGGAAAATGAAAAGTTAAGCTATCGACTTGAAAACTTTGCATATTTAAACTCCACTCATCATGAACCTGTCAGATTGAGCAAGCTCTTCATCAAGGGTTGTAATATCACCAATCTCATCGATCGCATTGCCTTGTTTGACAACAACATAATCGCCTTTAAGGTGCAGCCCAAAAAATCGCGCATCAAGTTGATGCTCTTGTTTGTCAGGGCTTAAATCAGACATTAAAATTTCTAGCTCTCGTAATAGAAACAGGCTATGCGTAGCTATAAATACTTGGATTCCACTCTTACTAAGATTGACAATGCTTTGAGCCACTTGCTTAATGAGCAATGGATTTAAGTTAGCTTCAGGTTCATCCCAAAACAAAAATCCTTTATTCATAAGAACGCCGCTAGCAATAAGTCTTGCCAACATTGCTAACTTACGCTGACCTTCAGCGATCAGAGGCATTTCAAAACGACCATGATCATTTTTTAAATAAAAGCGACCATTTTTATCTAGCTCGATCGCCCCATTGATTGCTTTTTCCAGTGGTGCTAACAATTCTTGGATATGTTTTTCTTCAGAACCGCGTTGTAAAGGTGTGCCTAGCAGTAGGCAAGTATCGCGCCAAGTCTCTTCAAGCTCCAGATAATGCCCTTCATACACTGAAATAAAGTTAGGAAAAATAGTCAATAATTCTCGCGTGGGAATGTAGACAGGTGTAATCTCTAGCCAAGCTTCGGGGGCTTGACCGATGACTACTTCTGTCTTGCTACTTGTCGAAAAACTAAAGTCAAGATTGAATTGTGAATTCTCAAAACATAGCTTGACATCACATTTCTCGCGCCCTTTTTTACGTCTCGCTAGTCTTCCCAACTCTTCAGGTCGAAAAACACCAATCAGTTTTTCGGCTAAGCGAGTTTGCAGACGAGTTTTTGTTGGTGTACTGCGTATGGGATTGCGACTTTCTTCCCAACTAGTTGCAAGGGCGGAATAGACGATTTTGAGAAGATGTGTTTTGCCTGTGCCATTCTCGCCAATAATGACATTGAGATATTTAGAGAACTGGAGATCGGCGCTGGGAAACACTGTAAAGTTTTTCAGACTTAGACTATCTAGCATATATTTTTCCTGAATTTATAGATTTTTACGGATTTTTATAGTTGCTCACACCATGCGCTGCAATATTAAATGGATTCTTTGACCCTCTTCGACATTTTCGCTGACCAAAGAAAAACCCTGTTCCTCAA
>JBAXTW010000317.1:0-1942 GCA_037129985.1 Pseudanabaena sp. ELA645
GCTAATTATTCTTACCTTAGTTGTGACAGTTGGATTAAAGATATTTGGTCAGTTTATTGGTGAAATTGAGAGTAAGAACCGTAACGATATTGACAGTTGGGTTGATAAAAATGTTTCGCTATCTCTCAGTAAAAAATTAAATCAGCCAATCGAGGAAATTTTAAAAGTTTTACAAGGAAATTTAAAATCTAATTTAGTCAATCTCATCAATCAATCAATTCTTTCTGTCAATTTAACTTTCACTCGGTTATCCAATAGGAGAGATGTTGAAATCCGCTTGAAGATCAGATATAAGGACGATACATCTTTTATAGCTACTACTGAGCGCAATTGGGATGCATTACCTGAATCAATTAGGGCAGAATTTCTTAGAGGGGGCGCTAATACAACCCAGCGTCCTTGGGAATTCCCTGGAATTAGTTTAAGTTAGAATGAGGAGCATAAATGTACTGGCAATTAATAGCATCTGTTGTAGCAGTAGTAGTTGGAGTATTTTACATCGCAAAGTTTTGGAATAACATTCGAGAAACTGTAGCTAATTGGCTTCGATTAGCAGGATGGGAGCGGAGTATGTTGATGGATGCTTGGATTCAGTTAGACAGTACTTTTAGCGGAATCAGATGCAAATTTTTCTTAAAACAAGCAGAATCTCAGGAGTTGAGAGTATTTGAAGAAACCTATTCTATAAATGAAATTGATGATATAGATGTACTAGCCGAGTTGGAAAAGAGAGGCTATGTAGAACGGAATATCATGACTTACCTACAGTAAATATGGAGATTAATTATGCCAACAGGATGGGATAAACAGATGCCAGTTCAGAAAACAGTTTCTTCTCAGAGTACTTCTGACAAAGTAATTGACAACGAAGTTTTGATTCGTAGTGATAAAGTCTCTGAAATGAATAGATTAGAGACCTTTATTCCTGAAGAACCGCGTAGATCTCTTAATGATTTGATTATCCCTAAGTCAGTTCGCGCTAGAATTGATTCTGCTTTGAATCGGATTCGATTTTACGATGAACTTTATAATCAATGGAATCTTAAAAAGATAGACCCATATGGATGTAGAATAGCAATAAATCTGTTTGGTTCGTCTGGAACTGGCAAGACTTTTTGTGCTGAAGCAATTGCTCACCATCTTAAAAGAAAAATTATTAAGGTGAATTATGCAGAAATTGAATCTAAGTATGTAGGTGAAACGCCTAAGAATATTACTGCTGCTTTTAGAAAGGCACTTGAAACAAATTCTGTTTTATTCTTTGATGAAGCTGATTCTATTTTGGGGAAACGTCTTACTAACGTGACTCAAAGCGCTGATCACGGTGTAAATGTTAGCCGTTCAGTTATGCTTCTTGAATTAGATAAGTTTGATGGAATAGTTGTCTTTGCGACAAATCTTGCGAAAAACTATGACGGAGCATTTGTTCGACGTATTCTTGCTCATATTGAATTTGAACTACCAGATGAAGAATGTCGGTTAAGGCTTTGGCAATATTTGATTCCTTTGGAAGTTCCTCGTAGTTCAGCAGTAACTTTTGAATGGTTAGCTAAAGAATCTGAGGGACTTTCAGGAGGTGATATTTGCAATGTTGTTATTTCTGCTGCTAGCCGTGCTGTTGAGAGAATAACAACAAATCGTGAGGTATCACGAGATGACTTATTGGAAGAGATTAAACATATAAGAACCTCCAAACAAAAAATTTCGTCCGAAATCCAGCAAAAACATCCGATCATTCTGACAGAGAAAAAGTTAGAGCCTGAAGAATTACCTCCTGATGTTCAAGAAAAATTTCAAGAAGTTTCTATTCGTCAATACGATAACAACAAGTTGGGTGAAGATAACTGTAAGTAGCTTTTTCAGTTATCTATTTGAGACGAGATTGGCTTGCAGATAGTAATTTGTAGAAATCTAGGTTAGTTTTATCTAACTTAATCGCGCT
>JBAXTW010000318.1:0-1927 GCA_037129985.1 Pseudanabaena sp. ELA645
ATAGTCAGCACTCCGGCGGGTGAAAGCAAATTATCAGAAGAAGTTACAGTTTGGGTTTAAGACTAAGTTTAAAGTCAAGGTTAACACAAAAGGAATAGAATTGACTGAAATAGTTGATTTAAGCGAATCTTTTATCTAGGCATAGCTTAATCCTCTTGATATTCGATAATGGCAGCAATCGCGATGGCTATATCTTCCATTAGTTGATCGGATAGAGAACCAAGTTTACGCACACAACGCTGGGTATCGATGCTACGCAGTTGCAGAACGTCAACCGCTGATGTTTTAGTTAAGCCATTGACGCTATCTGGCTCAACCCGAATATGCCAAAGATTGCCGACAAAATAAGCTTTCCAATCGGTAATGGGAGCAACTAACTTAATTGGTAGTTTCCCTAAATCGTTGGCACTAACGACCACCGCAGGACGAATTTTCTTGATTTCAGAGCCAACGGTGGGATCGAGATTGACTAGCCAAATGTCACCGCGCTTAACCGTGAGATTCGTAGTCATGGAAGTTCCCTATGTTTGCTTCTGTCCATTCGTGCCATTCAGTGTTTTGTTCGTAATGCGCTACCATCTGGTCACTTTGATTAGACAGAATGCGGCGGCGTTCTTCAAGTGGTAGTTTCATAAAAGCTCGGCGATTCAATGATTCAGTTTTATGGCAGAGAAACTCGGCGAAGTCCAGAACTTCTTGTTGCTTGTCAGGAGGTAGAGATCGCAGTTTTTCAACTACCATTAGCTCTAGGTTGATAGGGGACATTTTAGGCTTTGCCTCATAAGAAAGATTGAATCTAAAATTCTGAAATTATAAAAAAGAAAGATGCCAAATTCATTTGCTCACTTAGATGCTTTCATCAAAGTAATCAATGTCGATCTTTTTGACGGGGTATAAAGAGACAGTGGAAACCCCCACATCATTTTCTATCATCAGACTAGTTAACTGTTCACCATCAATTAAAACAATTTTGCTGCCAATTTGCGAAACATAATTGCGGGCTTCTTCGGTAAATCGCGATGTGGTCATAAAAATGCCCTTATTAGCTCTCTGAGCTTGTAATGCCCCAGCAAATTGCATCACATCGGGCCGTCCCACAGGGGTATTACCCCAACGCTTTGCCTGAATGTATACCACATCAAGACCAAGTTTATCTTCTTTGATGATGCCATCAATGCCACCGTCACCACTTTTACCGATGGCTCTGCCAGCATCAGATCGTGAGCCGCCATAGCCCATTTTAACTAAGAGTTCTACCACCACGCGCTCAAAAAACGTCGGTGAGATTCCTTTCAGTTTCTCTAATAGTTCTTCGGCTAATTCATCGCGTAGATTTTCATAGGCAGATTCCAAAGCTTCAGAGGGAGTGGCGATGGAAATATCAGCTATTGATTTAGTTTCTGTAATTTTTTCACCATTTCTGAGCCTTGTTCCTTTCAGTTTCTTAAATTCCAGAAACTCAGGATATTTATCTAATAGTTTCACATTAATTGTTTTGGGCTGTTTAGCCAGAAGTTCGCGCCCTCTGTCTGTAATTTGATAGTAACCTCGGCGAGTTGGTTGCAATAATCCGGCTTTTTTCATGTACGTTGCTGCCCAACCCACGCGATTACTCAAAGTGGACTGGGTTCCAGTGGGTAACATTTCTCTGCGATCTTCTTCGGTGAGATTTAATTCTTGTGCTAGAACTTCCACTGCTTCACTGGTGGTAATCTCACTATGGCGAGTTTCGGCATATCTGAGCAGAGGTAACATGAGTCCTTGGTAATCTGGTACTGCCATAGAATTTACATCTTTTAGATAGCGATGAATTGGATTAAAATATTATGTGATACATTCTATTTTATAGTGACGAATCACGATTAATTGCTCACTGTCTCAACCTATTCACCATCACTAGAAATACTCAACTGACCAAGACCTTTTA
>JBAXTW010000319.1:0-1905 GCA_037129985.1 Pseudanabaena sp. ELA645
TCTACATCATCGTCATGATGCTCGTCATCATCCAGATCTTCTACATCATCGTCATCATGTTCGTCATCATCCAGATCTTCTACATCATCGTCATCGTCATAGAAATTAATAGCCATATATGTGAATGGGATCAGATTAATTAAATATATCATAGCCCACGTTCTGCTCTTATTTTGCTGAAAAAAGTTCGGTAGGGTGCTGCCAATGTAACGCACTCAAATCTTTCCCGTACCAATTATTTGCGCGTCACGCTCCACCAACACACGCTACAGAACTAAATGCGACAACAGGATAACCTGTTGATTTTTGTTTGATTTGAGATTTGATGCTCCGCACCCTTTGAGTTTAAAACTTGAGTGGCGATTTTTTTGAATTGACAAAATATCGCACTATAATCTAACTAATATTTCTCCTGTATTTATATGACATTAACAGAGATCTTGCCATCACTACAAAAGCTATCCCACTTTGAAAAAGTTAAAGCCATCCAATTTTTAGCCACAGAACTAACTAAAGACGAACAAACCTCAGCTATTCTCGAAGATGGAAAAACCTACGAAGTTTGGTCGCCATACAACGCTTTCTCCGCAGAAAAAGTTCTAACTGATATGTTGCAACAACATTTATTACAAAAAGAAACAAAATAAAATGACATTGAGAAAACGGTTTAACTTTGTCGAAAAATTCAACTCTGCGGGAGAAACTAGCCTTGTCCCCTATCTTCCCTTGACCTTATCATCCCAAAGCACTTCCATTTCAACATCAGGCTTATTAGATACAGGAGCAAGTGTCAATGTTCTCCCCTACGAGATAGGAATAGAACTAGGATTAAATTGGAATGACCATAACACATTAGTCACACTGGCAGGAAATCTAGCCAAGTTCGATGCCAAAGGGATTATTCTATCAGCAGCGATCGATCAATTTGCACCTACCACTTTAGTTTTTGCTTGGACAAAAGCCGAAAATATACCTTTACTTTTAGGAAGAATTAACTTTTTTCAAGAATTTGATGTATGTTTCTACGGTTCTCAATTAGCTTTTGAAATAGCTCCTAAATCTAAAAGTGTTTAGGATAGAATTTACTAATCGTTACTACTCCCAAATGCCATGTCAACCATCACCATTCATCAACTAGAGCCAGACATTACCCAACAGCTAGAACAACGCGCCGCCCAACATGGGCGCACCATCGAACTTGAAATTAAAGCAATTCTCAAAAGCGTATTAGCACCCAAAAAGCCAAGCAATATTGACCTCGCTACCGCCATTAATAGACGCTTTGCAGACTTTGGAGATTTTGAAATCCCCGAAATTCCTAGAGAACCCATGCGTCCCTTACCAACATTTGATCTATGAAAATTGTTCTTGATACCAACGTCCTGTCAGAACTGATGAAGCCCCAAGGTTCGCAAACAGTCAAATCTTGGGTTGCTGCCCAGCTTAGAGAAAACCTATTTACCACCAGCATTAACCAAGCCGAGATCCTTGGCGGCATCGCTATCATGCCAGAAGGTAAACGCAGCAAAGCTTTACAAGAATCTGCACAAGCTATGTTTACCGAAGACTTTGTAGGACAGATTTTATTTTTTGATTCAGACTCAGCAAACTGTTTTGCCCAAATTACAAGCGATCGCCGCAAAAAAGGTAAACCAATAGCTCAAGCTGACGCTCTGATTGCCTCTATATGTCTGGCTAATAATGCAGCGATCATCACTCGCAATGTTGACGATTTCCTAGACTGCCAAATCACAATCATTAACCCTTGGGACTTATGAAATCTAGCCAAGCGATCTAAATCAAATTTTAGCCACACCCCTCACTACCTTTGCCCTTGTCTCCCCATTTGATTTTCAGCAATAACTTTAAGAGCGCGATCGACATTCTGAGCATCTTTCACAGTCA
>JBAXTW010000032.1:0-38999 GCA_037129985.1 Pseudanabaena sp. ELA645
CGATTGTTGCGAAATGTATTCTCTTTTGTTAAGAAACGTGTGCGGTTGCCCTGCATTTCTATAGCAATCCGAAATGACTTATAGCTTTTTAAGAGTTGTGAGAGTCGCACCATACGGGTGCGACTCTCACAACTCTTTTCGGATTGCTATATGTGCTATAGAATTCTATAGAAATTAGTTCAATCCTGAAAAACAACGCAAGATATGTTACTGTCGCTGCATAATTTGTGATAGCTTTCATGGTAGCCGTGTGAATTGTGATAGGAGGCAGGTATGACGGAAAACAAAACTAAAGAGGTAATCGATCGCGTTTCGCAGCAAGTTGGACAAACTTGGACGAAAGTGCAGCCACAGTTACAGGCGCTATTGCTTAAGCTCGTTAAAAGTTTGCTGCCTGCACTGCGTACCCTGCAAACAAAATTAACTACTGCCGAGTCGGATGTCAGCAGTGATTCCAGCGATCAAAACGATCAATCCGCCAAAGCCGCGCCTGATTCCGCATTGGATAAAGCACTGGATATTGGCAAATCTCTTTCGGCTAAGACCATTGGTGTTTTGATTGTTGCCTTAACAAATCTTCAAAAAAGTCTCAGCAGCGAAACGATTAACACAACAGTTTTAGACGCGAATGGCGAACCTGTGGCGCTACTTAATGCTAGTGCTGAAGATGATATTTTTAGCTCACCACTTGCCAAGCAAGTTAAACAAGAATTTGGTATTGCTTGGAAATTTGTGAAAGAGCAAGTGACACCGAAAATTTTGCAGTTTTTGCAGTTTTCCGTAGACAAGCTCGATCCGATCGCCACAAATATTTGGCAAAAAGTTTCGACTAAGGCGGCGGCAACTCCTTCTCTGGCTAATTCTTGGGAAAAGCTGCAATCAAATACTGCTTGGAAACAAACGGTGACAGCTACAGCACCAATTTGGCGATCAATGAGTGGGATCGCAGAACAGGTTCCTCTCTCGACTGAGGTGAAGCAAATTGTTGATAAACGGGCTGGCGCGATCGCCTTAGTCACACTATTTTCACTATTGCTCATTCTCAAGCCATCTCATGCCCACAGTCAAAACTTCAAGAAGGTTGCGACTAGTCCCGCCCCCATTAGCTCCGTCAACCAGAAGCAGCCCATATCTGCACCTTCTGCAACTGAACCACCTTTAACGGCTGAGCAAATTGCGATCGCAAAAATCCAAACTCAAGTTTCTGAAGTTGCAAGTCACTATGGTGAAGCGTTACTTGGTTCGGTACAGCCTAACTTTAAGCGTGGACGCTTGATTGTGGCGCTAAATGATAGCTGGTATCAGCTTGAACCAACGCAGCAAACTCAATTGGTGACTGATTTGCAAACTCAGTCGCGATCGCTCAATTTCAAAAAGCTCTTGGTAGCCGATGCCGAAAATCATTTGATTGCGCGTAGTCCCGTTACTGGCGATCAAGTAATCATTCTCAGAAATTAAATAAAAAAGGCGCAGAGCGCCTTTTTTATTTTTAAAGCTATGGCAGAAACTAAAGACCAAAGACATCCTCAATACACCAAAGATCGCCAAATCTTAACTGAGTTATTGACTCAAACAGTACCTAGTAATCGCGGTTGTGCTGATCTCGCTCGTTTGCTTGTGCGTTATCGAGATTTTGTGGGAGCGCGTGATATTCAAGCAGATCTGGTTAAAGCCTTGAATAATTGGCAATTTACTGAAGAAACTCTATTTGCCAAAACCAGAGAGATTCATGCGATCGGTAAAGTCTATATGGGTAAAGAAGAAGATCAAGATGACTGGTCTTAATAAAATCGAAGTAAGTAAAGTGTCGCGTTGCGACACTTTACTTACAGTGTAATATTTCTCCAGAGGTTGGACTAAATCATGATGGTATTAGATCAGATTGTGCCGTTTGGTAGGTCAATGAATGAGTATGAGCGGATGTTTGCGTTCACATTGCAAGATTACTTCAAATTTATCATTGCCATCGCCGATGGTCCTGCTAGCTTTAATGCGGAGATGACCGCAGAGGGTCATCAAGTATTTTCGGTCGATCCGATCTACCAATTTACGACCGATGAAATTAAAAGCCGTTTTGATGCTTGTGTAGACAACATTATCGAACAGGTTCGCAATACACCCGACAATTGGGTTTGGAATTATCATAAATCCCCAGAAGATCTGCGGGCTAATCGCGAAAAGGCGATCGCTCTATTTCTAGAAGATTTCGAGAAAGGCAAAACCGAGGATCGCTATGTTGTTGCCGAACTACCAACATTAGAGCCAGAAGAATTTCCCGATCGCTATTTTGAGTTAGCCCTATGTTCCCACTTTCTGTTTCTCTATTCCGATCATTTGAGCTATGATTTCCATTTAGACTCAATCCGCGAATTATGTAGACTTGCGGAAGAAGTACGGATATTTCCATTATTAACGCTTGCTCAAGAGCGATCACCCTATATCGATCCCATCCGCAGCACATTAGCCGAGGAAGGAATTAAATCAGAAATCGTTGAAGTCGCGTATGAACTGCAAAAAGGCGGTAATCAAATGATTAAATTTTGGCGATAAAGTTACTCCTTCTGAAAAATCAGAGTTGCAGCGATCGCACTTTCACACATCCCCAAACAGCGATCACAAAAAATTCACTTAAACAATCTAATGCTATGAAAAATTGTTAGAGTGCAAATTTAAGCCTGTAATAAAGCGAAAATCTTTAAGATTAAAAGTGTACAAATCAAGACTATAAACTATTGCTGTTGAAGCAATTAAGGCATCGGGAATGGACAATTTATGACTGAGGGAATATGTTTCCATTAATTCAATAAATTTGGTGGAAATTAAGACATCAACTGGAAAAATAGATAGGAGTCCTAAATGTTTTTTGATTTTTTGTAATTCATTTTTATTAATAGCACCATAATACAATTCAGCTTGAGTGATAGAACTAATGGACAATTGACTAATTCCAAGGCGATGAAACTCATTGACAACCTTGGAGTTATCTTTGTAAAACTCAATGAGAATATTTGTGTCACATAAAATCATCAAATATTTTCCTGCCAAGCCTGTTGGCGAATTGTTTCAACAGTACACGCTCGATCTTTCCATAGCCCCGCTAATGCAAAAAAGTCTTGCTCATTATTAATTTCTGTCTCGCGCTGTTCCTGTATTTCTACGGATTTGACAAAATCTAAAGCAGTTAGGAACTTCGATAACATCTCTGCCTTATTCTTATCCACGATTTGAACGATTAACTGGTTCATAGATATAGATGGTTAATAAAAAAACATATTTTTCATACTATACAACTATTTTCATCTTAGCGATCGCCCCTCACATTATCGAAGCGATCGCCCACACACGAAAAACTTATTTCAATCTAATAACCTGCCGCCGCGAGGTCAGGATGGAAACTGCCAACCTTGAGTCGATGGACTTCTGTTTCCATTTCACCATTGGGATAGAGTCGTAAATGACGGAACCCAGGTGGTTGGCTATCGATTTGGAACTTGTGATTTTGTGGTTCAAATTGAACACAAGTTGAAGGTGTGACTAGACAGCGCACTGAGTTGTGGGGAGTTTCGTGGATTTCGTCAAATTCTTGATGGGCGTGACCATTGACGACAACTTGTATCTGCGGATGCCGATCACAAATTGACCAAAATTCATCTTGATTTTCTAAACAAATACCATCGATCCAGTATGAACCGAGGGGGACGGCGGGATGGTGAAAGGCAATTAAGGTAGGGCGATCAGGGTAAGCGTTTAGAGTTTCTTTGAGCCATGTCAATTCTGAAGTTGCGAGATATCCATGCACTGCACCAACGACAACGGAGCTAAGCAATAAAATTCGCCACTTGCCAACATCGACAGCACGGCTGAGATGGACATATTCGCTAGGTAAATTAGCTTTCATGATAGGTAAATCATCATGATTACCCGCTAAACAGTAGGAGTGAACACCAAAACGATCTAGAGATCGGCGTAGGCGATCGTAGGATTTTACGCTCCCATCCTGCGTTAAGTCTCCTGTCAATAGCAGAAAATCAATCTGTGGTATTTCTTTCTTAACCGTCGCCAAAGTCTCTTGAAAAGAAGCTTCAGTTTCAATGCCCACCAAAGATTGTTCGATACCCGCAAATAAATGAATATCAGTTAACTGTGCGATCGAAACAAAACTACCATAGTTTAATTTACGGTTTAGTTTGCCTTTCATACTACCTAGCCCTGTATAAATAAGCTTTAAGTAGCAACTATCTGTTTCTGTCACTGCTCAGCCCATTGAACTGCCACACCTGCTTATCAACTTATGATAACTTTAATCATTGCGATGTGATTTGAGTCACAGCCTTATTCCTTAAAGTGTAGATATGTTCCTTGGCAAGTCTCGTACTTATCACGATCCTATTCATGGCGCGATCGCCCTAGATGGTAGCGATCGCACAGAAGCATTATTGATTCAACTGATTGATACGCCTGAGTTTCAGAGGTTACGGCGAATTCACCAACTTGATATCGCGTCCTTTACTTTTCATGGAGCCGAGGGATCTCGCTTCACCCATTCGCTGGGGGTAATGGCGCTGACCAGACGAGCTTTTGCGGTAATTGTTGCCAAGTATCCTTACCTAGAACCCCACCGTACCGTGGTTTTAGTAGCGGCGCTGCTTCACGATCTTGGGCATGGGCCCTATAGTCACGCTTCCGAAGAAGTCTTTGGAAGTAATCACGAAATCTGGACTTTACGATTATTAAAGTTCAGCCAAATTGCGGAGATTCTGAATCGATTTTCGACTGATTTAATTGTTGATTTAGAAAGAGTATTTACGAAACAATATCCAGTCCCATTTATTTATCAACTAATTTCTAGTCAAATCGATTGCGATCGCCTTGATTATTTACAACGTGATGGTTATTTTACGGGCGCAAAATATGGACAACTGGATCTCGATCGGATTTTATTAGCATTTCGTTTCGATCCGATCTCCCAAAACTTGGTTATTGGTCGCAAAGGCATCGTGGCGATCGAGCATTATTTGACGGTGCGCTATTTTATGTATCTTCAGGTTTATAACCATGCCAAAAACTTAGCGGCAAGGTTTTTATTAGAAAGAATTTTTCGTCGCGCTAAATTTTTAATTGGTACAACAGAGATATTTTGCGATCGCACCATTAGGGCTTGGCTAACTCAAGATCCGCAAACCCTTACCTGTGAAGAATATCTAGCTTCCGATGATGTTGTTTTTGCCTATCATATTCATCGATGGCGTGATGATGATGATTCTATTCTTGCGGATTTATGTCACCGCTTTCTAGATCGAGATTTGTTCCGCGCTACGGATATTTCTCACCTTGATGATATTCAACAACAGGAAAGCCTCACCCTCTGGCGCGAGAAATTAGCCGCTCAAGGGCTAGATCCTAAATACTATTGTGGAATTAGGGTTGCACGCACCAAAGGCTACAGCATTTACCGACAGGGTATTAATATTCAAACGGAACAGGGTTTAAAGGATATTGCCAAACTTTCACCGCTAGTACAGGCGATCGTGCAGCCAATTCAGCGATCGTGGTTATTACATCCATAGTGAATTATTTGGCGATTATTTTGATCTCTCATTTAGGCTGACGATTTTAATTGACTTGATGCTGAGGAGCGCGATCGCACTTTCGGTTTAAGCATGATATGTCTATTTCTCGTGCAATCATTGCATAAGATAAATTTCTACATTTTGGCTGTTCCATGTGGCGATGCCAATTCCAAAAAAATCTTTGTCTTCTGTCCAAATTGGACAATCAAAGTGAATAGCTAAAGCGACTACTTCCCAATCGTTAGGATCGCTTTAGTATCTGAGACAATGGGACAAGCGCCAGTATGAGTCTATGCACTCTATGACTCTGATACAGAGATACCATATGATGCTTCTAGCTTCTACAAGCAATTTGGGGTTCGGTTTGTAAATTCGGAGGAAGATCTACCGCCCTCTGTTCTATACCGTACCATGTACCTCGATCTGAAATCTTTAATTGATTTGCTTAATGAATAGAGTATCGAAGCAGACAAGTTATTGGTAATGCCTTTCAGAATGTCTCCTGATGCAAAGAACAATAATTTTTAAGCGATCGCACTTTAACTATCCCGTGCCTAAAATCAAAACACCGATATCTGTGTAAAATAGTGAGGTGAGGGCAATAACGGAGTGAAAAAATTGTGGGACAGGCTCAATTACCGCCGCAGCAACCAGCTAACTCTACATTCGCCAAAAACTTAGGGCGCGTAGGTGTTGGACTAGCGATCGCATTTACCGCCACGAGCTTAGGTGCATTTTGGTATGGACGCTACTTTTTAAACGAGCAGTTGTCGCCGCTATTACAAACCGAACTAGGCAAAGCCCTAAAGCGCCCCTTACAGTTGGGCAAAGTTGAGCGCGTCGGCTTGTCGAGCATCAGGTTTGGCAAATCGCTGATCCCCCCCACTGACAAAGAAGCGAATTTTTTAGCGGTTGAAGCCCTCGAAGTTAAAGTCGATCTCTGGAACTATGCGATTAATCGCCAAATTGGTGTCGATGCGATCGCCGAGCAGCCCCAATTATTTCTCAAGCAAGACGTTACAGGTTTACTGCAATTACCAAAAATTACGCCGCCAGAAAAGCAAACTAAAGATGGTTTTGTGGATTTGCGAACAATAACTTTTAATGATGCTCAATTGACAATTCAGACAATCGCTAAGGGAGAATTGGTTTCTCTCAGTCAAGTGCAGATTGATAGCAATTGGAAGATTGTTGATCTGAATAATCAAAGTTTAAAGATGAATGGGAAAGGGCATATAACTTTGCCTAATCTTGCCGCGATCACCTCACCACCAAATCCTGAACAACTGAAGAAAGCGATCGAGGTTGCCAATGCGGAGAAAGATGGGAACAAAGGGAATATGTCCTTTGCGATCAATTGGGATCTGACAAGGGGACAGGGCAAAATCAATGTCCAGTCTCAAGATTTGCAAATTGCTTCAGTCCAAGGCTTTGCTCTTAATTCGCCTTTGGAAGTGCAACAGGGGAAACTTGATGCCGAAGCAAATATTACGGTAAGTGCAGACAAAGTAACTCCTACTGATACCATTGCGAGTGATTCTTTGTTGGGAGCAAATAAAATCGCTATAACTGCCAAACTTACTGACGGTGCGGTGAAATTGCCCCAATTAATCAAACCGATTACTAAAATTGCAGGACAACTTAACTTTGATGGCACAAATGCAACTTTAAAGGAATTCTCGGCTGAGTATGGCTTGCTTAAGGGAACGATTGACGGAACATTCAATCAACAAAAGGGCTTCAATCTCAATTTCTCTACGATCGCACTGGACTTAGCCAAAGCACTAGAGAGCTTTGAAATTCCAACGCCTGTGCCGATCGTTGGTGAGTTCCAGCTAAATGGCAAACTGACAGGAACTACCGCAAAACCTGCTCTCACTCTGAACATAACCACACCAAAAACAGTGAGTTTTGATCGAGTTGTTGTCGATCGCTTCTTAGCAACAATTGAACTCAAAGATCTCAATACATTACAAATCAAAAAATTTCAAGCATCTTCCACAGGTTCCAGTATCACAGGTGAAGGACAAATTAAATTACCTCAAAAAAACGCCCCTGCGGAAATTTTATTTACTACGAACATCGTCGGAGTTGCTGACGATTTTATCAAGCTCTATGGTGCGAAACTACCGATCGCGATCGGACAAATTACTAGTTCTCTGCAAATTACGGGCTATTTAGCTAATCCCCAGATTTTGGCGCAAATCGAAGCTCCTAATGCTACCTATCCTGCGCGGGGTGAAGTTTTTCTTGCTGATGGCTTAGCCACAATTCGCAATACAAAAGTAAAATTTCCCATCGGCGAAGTTGGGCTAGCGGGTACTTACAATGTCGCTAGTGGCGCGTGGAAAACCCAGCTAAATAGTAATGGAATTCCTTTGTCAGCTTTACTCTTAAAACAAAAAGGGATTTTCCAAGGCTTGATTAATTTACGGAGCGATCGCGGTGGTTTTGCCTTGGCAGATATCATTGCCGATGGTAATATTAGCTTACCCGAAGGCTTAATCGAAGTTCCCGATGCGATCGCTGCTAATTTCACATGGGATGGTAAAAATTTACTAATTCCAAACTTGCAAGTTGGTAATTATTTGACTGCAAATGGAAAAGTCGATCTGGCTTTTGGAAATGCATCAGATCAGCTACCAACAGGAATTGCAGGAATAAATCTCGATCTGATTTCGCGCAATGTTAACCTTAATCGCTTAGCGTCTCTGTCTGAAGTAATTTCGCCACAAGCAACAGGTATTTTTAACTTTCGCGGCAATCTCTCAGGAGCGATCGATAAGCTCAAAATCGCGGGTGCATTACAACTAGAGCAAGTTGAATTGGCGACCTTCGGTTCTAGTATAGCAAAACGCGGCATAACAGTTCCATCTAGAGGACTACTTAATTTTGATGGTTCCATTAATGGTGAATTGAGCGATCCCAAGTTAGCAGGAAATCTACGGGTCGCGAATTTAAAAATTAATCAAGTAGAATTGGATAATCTTACTTTTAATGGTGTTCTTGATGGTATCAGTAAAATCCCTCAAGTGGCGGGAGATTTAGTGCTAGCAGGACTTAGGGTAGATAAAATCGCCTTTGATAAACGCTTGGAAGGTAAGCTCAATTTCAATGGTAATCAAGGCTTAAATGTTGATTTTCGAGGAAAGAGCGATCGCCTAACTGCTAGATTAGATAGTGCTTTTCGACCCATTGATTTTAATGTAAATTTGGGCGAAACAACCGCAGTTGGCAAGCGCCTAGAAAATAATCCTCGTCGCTTACAAGTGGCGATCGCGAATCTGCCATTATCTTTACTCTCTTCCTTCGCAGGACAAAATGATGTCGGCGGCAAAATCTTTAGCAACTTAGTCGTAGACTTTACCAACAATCCAAGCGCGATCGGTGACGTTACAGTTGAGAAGCCGCGTTTTGGTCGTGTACTGGGTGAAAGCGCCACAGCGAAAGTCTCATACAATAATGGTGTTTTTGATATCAGCAATGGTAGTTTGCTTGTCCGCCAAGCGGAATCGAATAACGAATATAAATTTCGCTTAGCATATAATCCCAATATCGATCAGCAGATCACAGGTGCGATCGAAATTGTCCAAGGAAGAATGCAAGATATATTTACCACTCTGCAATGGGCAAATATTCTCGATGCTAGTCAAGTATTTAATTTAGCTCAAACTAATGCAGAGGATTTACGCCCTTTAGAAGCAATTAAATTATTAGGAGAACCTCTATACAAGCAGTTAGCCTATCTCACTCAAATTAAAAACCGACAAGAACAACAAAAAACTGTGAATTTATCGCGTAATTTCAATCTGCCGCCATTAACCGATTTTCGTGGAACCATTAAAAAAGGTTTGGTTGAATTTGGGCGTAATCAGAAAGGTGAAATAAGTTTAGGCATAGATTTGGTAGGCGAAAAATTTGAATATGGGAAGTTTGCGATTGACGAAGTTCAATTAAAAGGTAGCTACGATAATGAGATATTTACCATAGTCAGGGCTAATTTGCAGTCCGATAAAAGCTATGGACGTATTACGAATGCGAAGATTAAAATCGCCTCTGTGGGCGATCTTCTAAGACGAATTGGCGAACAAAATATCAAGATTGAAGTCAATGACTTCCCGATTGAATCTCTCAGATTTTTACCATTCTTTAGCATTTTCCCCTCTGGTTTAGAGGGGAAAATTACGGGAAATATTGCAATTACTGGCAATAATCTACTTGACACTAAAGTTGATGGCAAATTGAGGTTAACTGATGGTTCGATTAATCGCCAACCGATTGAATTTCTTGCCGTTAATTTTAATTATGCTAATTTAAAAATTAACTTTGATACAAATGTCAAAATTGCTGATAAAGATGTGGTTTTAGCATCGGGTGATTTTGGCGTTTTATTTAGTAACTTTAATGTCAAACTGAATGCGAAAAACGCTGGACTCACCCTCATTAATATTTTCAACCAACCCGTAAACTGGATCGATGGTTTAGGTGATATTAATCTCACCGCAAATGGTACTCTCAAAGCTCCCAAAATTGCAGGAAAAGTTACGGTAGATAAAGCCAAAGTCAGAGTTTCGGGCTTACCAGGGGATTTTACCGATGTTAAGGGAACTATCGACTTTACCAGCGATCGCTTAACTAGTGACATCACGGGCATTTTTAGTGAAGGTAAAATAGCTTTAAAAGGAATTTTAGCGCTGAGTAATCCTAATCTTTTAGTAGAAGGAAGTCCCGACTACCAACAGGCACTTACGATCAATGCTGATAAGCTCAAATTGAATATCCGTGATATTAGCTCTGATAATTTCAACAGTCGTGTAATTGTCCTCGGTTCGTTACTAGCGCCCCGCCTTACAGGTGAAGTTAGTTTAGGCGAAGGTCGTTTAGTAATTGGGAATGATGCCGATCCCAATAGCGCTGCTGCGACATCGGCTAACAGTGATTTGGGTGATATCATTCTTGATCGCCTTGCTGTCAAATTACAAAATATGCAGGTGACACGTTTTCCCATCTTTAATTTTCTTGGCGAAGGAACGCTAATTGTGAATGGCACATTGTTAAAACCAGAGCCAGAAGGGAAGATCAATATTACTCGCGGTCAGTTTAATGCGATTTCCGCAAGGTTTCGACTCGATCGCGCCTACGAAAACTTTGTCGAATTCCGACCATCTCAAGGGCTTAATCCAATCCTCAATGTCCGTGTTGCAGGAGCCGTAGCCGAAATTACTCGCGTTCCGATTAATTCCAATCGTCCTAATGATTTGTTTAGTCCTAATGAAGTACCTGTAAGTAATCTCGGAGCACAACGGACTTTAAGAGTGCAAGCAAGTGTTATGGGAACAGCGCTCGCGCCAGATATCCGTCTCTCTAGTAGCCCTCCCCGTAGTCAAGCCGAGATTATTGCGCTAATCGGTGGCGGTGTTTTGCAACAACAAGGCGGTTCTGACCCTTCATCGGCTCTAGCCAGTTTTGCGGGTGGTACGATTTTAAATTTCTTGCAAGATGCGATCGGCGATGCTCTAAATTTGGCGGAATTTAACCTTAGTCCAGTAACTACGACCACGGAAGGTAGTAAAACAGGAACATTAGGTTTATCAGCAGAAGCGGCGGTAGATATCAGCAATAATTTCTCAATTGCCTTGCAAAGAGTAATTAATGATTCGACACAACCAACTAATTTCTCAATTCGTTATCGTTTTGATCCCAATATCCTCTTGCGTGGCAACTATAGCTCCTCTAATAATCTAGGTATTTCTATAGAATATGAGAATCGTTTTTAGTACACATATAATATAACTACAGCGAATTGTTCTATTAATTCAAGTTTGAGCACTAAATGGTAAAGCGATCGCTACAATTATGACTGCAATTTTACAGTAGCTAAGGATCTTGCTAGCTATATCGTTCAGTATTTTGCTTAGGCAATCTTTGGATAGGTAATTAGTGACTCTCATGGAATGATTGCTGTAACCTTTTGATGAATTCATTAAAGCATGAAAATTGCAATATTGAAGTTAAGCAATTGATAAGAAATTGCAGTAATGACTCCCAAAATAAAACATTCTCTTTCCCGTCACACGCGCAACCAAAACTTTGCGTTTCTCATAGCTGAGTTGAAGGTTCGTAATTATCTGTGAATAGTTGTCGATTCCTAACTTCCACCAAAATCATAAGCTAAGTTTAACCCAAGGTTAAACAACTAATTCCAAATATAAATATACGATTAGCACTAAGTGTGAGGAATATACTTTATGTCTTATTTGCAAAAACGTGTAATATTGCCTTTGGCGATCGCTACATCTCTATTGACTGTTGGAAATGCAAGTGCTGAACAACTAGCTTCAATGTCTACTTCTACATCTCAAAATAGCCTGAAAGTAGCCAAAACTTTACAAAATATTGAGAAGGACACTTTACCAGAGTCTTCTATTCCAGAATACGAAGCGATCGCGCAAAATGTCACCTCAGTATCTCAACTCTCCGATGTTAAACCCACCGATTGGGCGTTTACATCTTTACAGTCCCTAGTTGAAAGATACGGTTGTATTGCTGGCTACCCCGATCGCACTTTTCGAGGCAAGCAAGCCCTATCTCGCTACGAATTTGCGGCAGGTTTAAATGCTTGTCTGGACAAAATCAACGAGGTTATCTCTGCTGGGCTAGCAGATAAAGTTGGCAAAGAGGATCTTGCTACCCTCCAAAAGCTCCAAGATGAGTTTTCTGCCGAACTCGCCACATTACGCGGTCGTGTTGATGCCCTTGACGCGAAAACCGTTAAATTGGAAGCTCAACAGTTCTCCACAACCACTAAACTTAACGCAACAGTAATTTTTGCCCTTGCTGACACATGGGGTGGCGTGGGAACTTCTGGAGTTCAAAGGACAACAGATAGTACAAACCTTAATTTTTCCTATCGGGCGCGTTTGAACTTTGATACTAGCTTTACTGGTAAAGACTTGCTTCGTACTCGTTTACAAGTTGCTAACCAACCAGATTTGGGCGCTGCCGCAGCAACCAATACTCGTATGGCTCGCTTGGCGTTTCGTCAAGACACTGGGAACACCTTCCAAATTGACAAGCTTTATTACAGATTCCCAATTGGTGAGAGCCTGACTGCATATCTAGGTGCAAACGCTCTCGATCCCGATGATGTTGGCGATACCCTGAATCCATATTTTGAAAGCAGCGATAAGGGTGCTTTGTCGAGATTTGGTCGTTACGATCCGCTTACCTTTCGCGGTCCATCAGGCGCAGGGCTTGGTTTGGTTTACAAAATCAATCCTCAATTCACCGTTATTGGTAGTTATCTAGCCAATGCCTCTGGCGATCAAACAACGAATATTGCTGCTTCTGCTACTGGACAGGGTGGTTTATTTAGCGGTGGTTACATTGCTAACTTCCAAGTAGTTTATTCGCCAGCATCTAGCTTCAAAATTAGTGGAGTTTATGCTCATAGTTTTGAACCAAGTTCCATTGTTAGCCTCAGCCAAAGTACTGGTAGCGATATTGGCAACAAGCCATTTGGAACTGTCGATACGTCAGCCGATCGCTATGGCGCTCAATTTGAATGGAAAGCTAGCAAAGGCTTTAACTTTGGTGGTTGGGTTGGCTTTGCCAATGCGCGTCAAGAATCGGGTGCTGGTACTGGTAATACAGCGAATTTGTTCAACTGGAGTGTAAACTTTGCTTTCCTCGATCTATTTGCTGAAGGAAATCGTGGCGGTATCATTTTCGGTCAACCTCCTAAAGTAACTTCTAATTCCATCGCTGCCAATGTCGATAAAGACACCTCTTACCTTTTGGAATTGCAATATAACTTCCGCCTCAGCAAGAATATTACGGTTACACCAGGGATCGTTGCGGTATTCAATCCCAACCACAATGCTTCCAACCCCACTACTTACGTTGGTGTTATCAAAACCCTATTCACTTTCTAAAAAATAACCGCAAGTAGCGCCGACATCAGACAATCAATTTGATTCTTTCTCAATCAAAAGTTTTTATCCAGTAGGAGATGTATTATGTTTATCAATAAAAAATGGCTTCGGTTTACCCTAAGCCTTTTATCAGCATTTATTTTAACCGTAGTAGTTACGGCTTGCGTCCAAACTCAAACTCCAGAAAATAAACCTGAAGCAGCTTCCACTTCAAAAGCGACTACAACTTCCACTGAAGCGGCTAAACCTGCTACTGGTGGCATCACAGTCTATACTGCTCTTGAAGACGACCAATTGGCTGAATATTTGCCTTTGTTCCAAAAAGCATATCCTGATATTAAAGTGAATAAGGTTCGCGACTCTACGGGTGTCGTAACTGCTAAGTTGCTTGCTGAAAAGGATAATCCAACTGCTGACGTAGTTTGGGGACTTGCGGCTTCTAGCTTACTCGTTGCCGACAAACAAGGACTTCTTGAACCCTACGCACCGAAAGGACTTGAGGCAGTTCAAGCTCAGTTTAGAGATGAAAAGAATCCTCCTAATTGGGTTGGTATCGACGCTTGGGAATCGGCTTTTTGTGTAAATACTGTCGAATCTGACAAAAAGAAGCTACCAATCCCTACATCTTGGGACGATTTGCTCAAACCTGAATACAAAGGACAAATCGTTATGTCCAATCCTGCTTCTTCTGGGACAGGCTTTCTTTCTGTATCGGCAATCTTGCAAATGCGGGGAGAAGCTGATGGTTGGAAGTATCTTGATGGACTCCATGAAAACATCGCTCAGTACGTTCACTCTGGTTCTAAGCCCTGTAAGCTGGCTGGTTCTGGTGAATATGCGATCGGTATTTCCTTCGGCTATCGTGCTGTGAAGCAGAAAAATGGTGGCGAACCAATTCAACCTGTATTCCCTAAAGAAGGTTCGGGTTGGGATATTGAAGCCAATGCTTTGATCAAGAAGGCAAACATTAATCCTGCGGCTAAGACTTTCTTGGATTGGGCAATTTCTCCAGAAATTTCTAAGAAGTACGCTAAGAACTTCCCCATAACTGCGGTGAAGACTGATGTTCCTGTTCCTGCGGGATATCCTGAAGATCCGATCAAGCAGTTGTATCCCAAGAATGACTTCAAATGGGCTGCGGCTAATCGCGATGCAATTTTGGCGGAATGGACAAAGCGTTACGATTCCAAATCTGAAGCGAAGAAGAAGTAAAGCTTAATAAACTCAGTTTAAGATCCCCGACTTTTTTGGTGAATTTGCAAATTGTCTCTGCTTGCATAGAAAAAGTCGGGGATCTGGGCATTTTACGGGTTTCTTTTGCTGACTTACTTAGCACTTTTCAGGGTATGGGGCAATTCCAGATTTGCTCGTACCTTTCCGAATTTATTACTAAATAACTACTATGGCAAATTCTCCAGATGGCACAGAGGCGATCGCTGCCTCATCAAATTCTTCCGAACCAGTAAATTCTGTAATTGCTTCGACCCATCAACCAGATTTAGGTCAGCCTTATCTGCAAATCGAGAATATTTATAAGTCTTTCGGACAATTTACGGCGCTCGACGATATCAATCTCAATGTCTATGCTGGAGAATTTGTCTGCTTATTAGGCCCTAGCGGTTGCGGTAAGACGACATTGCTGCGAATTATTGCAGGATTAGAACAACAAACTAGCGGTCGGGTGATTCAAGGCGGCAAGGATGTCTCGCGGTTGCCACCTGCAAAACGAGATTTTGGTATTGTCTTTCAGTCTTATGCATTGTTCCCAAATTTGACCGCAGCGCAAAATATTGCCTATGGTTTGGAAAATACACCCATGCCGAAGCGTCAAATCGAGCAGCGTGTGAAAGAGTTACTGGAAACAGTTGGTTTGGAAGGATTCGGGCAAAAATATCCCTCACAAATGTCTGGCGGACAACAGCAGAGAATTGCTCTAGCCAGAGCTTTAGCACTATCGCCGAGTTTGTTGCTTTTAGATGAGCCACTCTCTGCTTTGGACGCAAAAGTGCGAACTCGGTTGCGAGTTGAAATTACGCAATTGCAGAAGCGTTTGGGCGTAACGACGGTAATGGTCACGCACGATCAAGAGGAAGCGCTAACTATGTCCGATCGCGTAGTCGTCATGGATAAGGGCGTAATCGCGCAAGTAGGAACCCCTCGCGTAGTTTACCAAAGTCCGAAAACTCCTTTTGTGGCAAATTTTATCGGCTCGACCAATCTTTTGACAGGTGAGGTGGTTTCGCCGACACAGGTGCGCTGTGGCAATATTTTACTTGACGCGAAGATTGTAGATTTGGAAGTAAATAGTCAAATTTCGATCGCCATTCGTCCCGAAGCAATTCAGCTATTAGATGATAGCGAACAAAATGATAATTTGCCAAACGTTCTCTCGGCTGAAATCGAAGGTATCGATTTTCTGGGTTCGGTATATCACCTGACTTTGCGTCCAGATGGCAATGCTAAAGCAGCAGTGACAATTGAGGTGTCGATTCACAAGGCAAGACAAATCGATCTGAATTTAGGAACTGTATTAAAAATCCAACTTCCTGCTGAAGAATTGCAAATCTTTCCGAATCGCGCTTGATTAAGTAAAAAACTATGACATTAGCTCCTTCAAAGAAAAATATTTTTCCGTTTCAATCTCAACCGCAAGTCGAGCAAATTGCCACTAAGGAAGATTGGATATTAAGGGTGGCGATCGCTTTAAGCACGCTCTGGCTTTTAATCGGTGTGCTGTTGCCGCTCTATCCAATGTTAATTCGCAGCTTTCAGGATACTGATGGACAATGGATCGGACTCACTAATTACGTTCGCTATTTCCAGACACCAGCGCTTTCCACTTCAATTTTTAATACTTTTTATATTGCGATCGCCAGTTCGGCAATTTCCGTAGTTTTAGGTTTTATCTATGCCTATGCCCTGACACGCACAGCGATGTTTGGTAAGCCGATTTTTCGCATTCTCGGACTATTGCCGCTATTCATTCCTCCTCTCGCGCACAGTATCGGTTTGGTGTATCTATTTGGGAATAAAGGGTTAGTCACCACTGGCTTCTTTTCGCTTCTACCAAGTTGGAATATCGACCTTTACGGCTCTCACGGAATTATTATTGGTGAAGTTCTCTATTGTTTCCCACAAGCGGTGATTTTGGTGATTACAGCCCTGAATATCACCGATGCCCGTCTGTATGAAGCCGCCGCCGCTTTGCGAACTCCTGCCCATCGGGTCTTTTTTACAGTCACTTTGCCGAGCGTCAAGTACGGACTGATGAGCGCGATTTTTGTTTGTTTTACCCTTGCCTTTACTGATTTTGGAGTGCCGAAAGTTGTTGGTGGTAGCTTTAACGTTTTAGCAACTGACATTTACAAGCAAGTCATCGGTCAGCAAAACTTCTCAATGGGGGCAACGATTGGCGTATTTTTGTTGTTGCCGACAGCGATCGCCTATATTTTAGATCGCATTTTTCAAGGTCGCCAAACTGCCCTAGTTAGCAGTCGTTCCGTTCCCTTTCAGCCTAGTCCCAATCCCAAACTCGATTGGCTAATGTTCGGCTTTTGCAGCATCATTTCCAGTTTCATTCTCTTAGTATTCGGTACGATTATTCTCGCTTCTCTAGTCAAGGTATGGCCCTACAACTTTGAACTTACCATGAAGCATTACGACTTCAACGCAGTCGGTGGCGGTGGAATTGAGGCATATTGGAACAGCATCCAAGTTTCTCTTTATACGGCTGTATTTGGAACGATCGCTGTTTTTCTGGGAGCTTATTTAGTCGAGAAAGGAAAAGGGTTTAAAGCGATGCGAGCTTTCAATTATTTCCTATCAACAATTCCCCTTGCATTGCCTGGTTTAGTATTGGGACTTTCCTATGTATTTTTCTTTAACAAGCCATTATGGAACATTCCCTATACAAATTTGGCTCTAGTAAATCCTTTTAATAAGCTATACGGCACGATCGCTTTGCTTGTAATTTGCAATATCGTCCACTTCTATACAGTTGGCTTTCTCACCGCAAGTACAGCACTCAAGCAAATCGACCCAGAGTTTGAATCGGTTTCCGCTTCGATGGGCGTTCCTTTTTATAAAACATTCTGGCGCGTGACGATTCCATTAACGATTCCTGCGATTTTGGAACTAGGCAGCTACTTTTTTGTAAACTCGATGGTGACGATTTCAGCAATCATCTTTTTGTATCCGCCCAATGCGCCTTTAGCGGCGGTAGCGATCGTGAATATGGATGATGCGGGCGATGTTGCTCCTGCGGCGGCTATGTCTACGGCGCTTGTGCTGACTAGCATTGGTGTGAGAGTTCTTTATTGGCTGTTGACGCAAGGTTTATCTAAGCGCACTCAGACTTGGCTGAAGCGTTGAAGTGAATCTGGCGATCGCCCCAACAAACCAACAACATAAAACAGCGATCGCCTCCTAATCTCAATAACAAAGCGATCACCTCAAATATCCCTACTTTCACCACACAAGTGATCGCCAATATGCCAAATAAGGTATATCCAATATGCCAAATAAGGTATATCCAATATGCCAAATAAGGTATATTCAATAACGAGAGGTTTAAACTATGACTGAATTACTTGAACGTATGATTGAGCAATTAAAAGTACTTCCTGCGGATGAACAAGATGCGATCGCTACTCGGTTTCTTGCAGAAATAGAAGATGAACGGACTTGGAAGATTCGTTTTGCTTCAACAACTGATGATCAATGGGATAATCTCGCTGCTATAGTGCGGATGGAAATTACTGCTGGAGATCTTAATCAAAAAGTTTTTTCATGATTTTCTTCCATCACTGATAGCAAGAAATCACGCAATTTGTCACGTCCTAAGCCTCGATAAACATTCACTTCACAGCAAAAATTTTGAGGTTTTTCGGCTTTGGCAAAGCGGACAATTCCTTTGGATGGTTCGTCAGCATAGATTAATGGAAGTTCTGCTTTTCTCAGAATGGCTGCTTTTTTGCGGTCTGCTTCTTGTCTCTCAGGTAAATCATGATAAGGACTTTGACGTTCTATCGCGATTACAGGTAAAGAAAACATAGCTTCATGGCGACAAATCAAAATATCGAGAGAGCTACAACTCTTGATAAATCTCTGTAATTCATAATGGAGACTGGCTTCTAGTCCATTTTTTTGAACTATACGCGCAAGGGAAACTTCAGGAAATAGACGGTATTGAGTTTTATCTTGCAAAACTCCTTCAATTAATTCCATCAAGCAAATTTGCCCTTGATGAAGAAAAGATTTTCCTTCTTGAACTTGGCTAGTATACATAGTAGATCTCTAATTTACCGTAGTTTGTTTTGTCACCTAAAAGTTGTCAATTCAAAATGGAATATCACTATAAGTTTCTGGCTCAGTCTTGACGATTTTAAATTCTTTAAATGAATTTTCAGGCTTCGCCCCATTTGAACGAAAGAAAGTTTCAATATTAACTTTTAGCTCAGATAGAAAGCTTGTAAGGTGAGACAGATCAGACAGTGCTATTCTAGAAGTTGACGGAAAGCGTTGATCTGTAGTCAACTCAAAGCAAATATTCTGTTCGAGCATATCTTTAAGTACTGGAGCATATCTAGAATCGGACAACTCAAATGAAAAAGAACTTTCAGTAGAATATAAATTTTCTTCAAAAATGGATACACGCGGATCTTTATCTTCCATTAATTCAGTTAATCTACCAACAAAATCAGATTTCTCTGATACTGAAATATATAATTCTCTGCTGACTTCTTGATAGGTTACTTTTTGATATTCGTCATCATCGGTATAGCCATCAGGAACCCAAGCCTGCCAAGAAATTGTGGCTTGATGACCACTCCATATTTTTTCATGAATAGACAAAGCAAGTTCTGATTGTTGCTGTACAACGTACATAGCAACTTTTGGACGTTTAGAATCAGTTTTAGGAATAATTGTTGCATATTGTTTACGATATCGAACCTCGTATAAATCCTTTAAGCCAAGTTCATCTAATAGCGCAATTACTGTCTCGATAGTCGGTATGCCAGAAGAATTAACTCCTGTATTTTCTGCGGAAGATAACTCTTCCTGATGGAGCAAATCACTGATACCCAATAAAGACTGAAGTTGCTTGATATCCCAAGCGATCTTTTGAGTACCATCGTCGAGCGTTAGTAGCTCAACATTTAAGGGTTGTCTGTTCACGATCCTCATATACCCAAACACACTAATTTGACTGCTTGGATTTACCTTAACACACTAATTTGGCTTTTTGGGTAAATTTAGCAAAAAATTTTTTAGGTAGTGAAAATTTCTTTAAAGCATTAGCGATCGCCCCAAAACTTAAACTTGACTAGCAACTGGCACTCTCAACTTAACCAAAGACTTTTGCAACACACTCGGCTTAACACTCAACCAAACTTGATTGCGATCATCTTCAGTATAGCCAACCACCACCGCCCCCACAGGCGAACCAATCTCAGGATACATTTCTGGAATCATCGCCCCACTATCCAAAAAATCTGGAATCTGGATAATTCCCTTTACATTCTCATCCCCAATATCAACAAACACCCCAAAAGGCGCATGAAATTCTACTTTCCCGTAAATTAATTTCCCAAGCTGATACTTAGTTTTGATTTGACTCCAAAGTTGACTATTCATTGGCTATGCTCGCTTTAACACTCTAGGGAACTGGTTTAAAGTTGGAAATAAATCATGAGGTATTGGTAACTCAATATACGAACCACCCTGATAAGTCCTCTCAAGTGGTTTAAAAAGGCGATCGTATGTTTCTTGGTCTATCGTAACCTCTAAAATTCCCTGTTTGTAACTCTGATTATACTGCTCAGCCAAACTTCTAGAGTTAGCACCAGCAAAATAACACTTACCGTCTTCATAGGGTGGATTGTACGGAAAATCCTCCACCTGAAAACCATTTTGTAACAATTTCTCGCCTTTATTTGGCTGAGGCGCTTTATAAATAGTGACTTTCACAATAATCTAATGTACGCTTGTAATCGGGGCTATTTGGTGATCATTATCTCAGCAAGTTAAACTAGATATTATTTGCTGACTAACCCTGATGTCATACAGTGAATTTAAAACGATCTCACAAGTACAAGAAAAATTTGGCTTGACGGTGAAAGAATCGGCAAATTTATTTGTGGATATTCAGCCCTTCGAGATCAAGAAGATTATTTTATTAAGGAAATTGGTAAATTACTCGGTATTTTATTTATTCCTTTTCAGTCATATTTTAATTTGGTGATATTGGGTTGAGACGATCACCCTAATGTTACGATAAAGATGATTTTCTTGATATTCAATTCAAATATAGATCGATGAACGGAATTAAACTAATTGCTTTTGATATGGCTGGAACCACGGTCAAAGACGATCACGAAGTTGAAAAATGCTTCATGCAAGCAGCCGCAAAGACGGGATTACAGGCTCCGAGAGATCGCGTGATTGCGATGATGGGAATTTCTAAGAAATTGGTGTTCCAAACTCTATGGGCGGAACAGATTGACAAAGAAGATCCTAGCTATGTATCAAAAGTAGACACCTCCTTTATCGAATTCAAGCAGATTTTGGAAAACCACTATCGTACTCAACCTGTCGAGTTGACAGAAGGATGTTTGGAATTATTTGACTGGTTGCGATCGCAACAAATTAAAATTGCGTTAACCACTGGCTTTTATCGAGAAGTTACCGATATCATTCTGAATCGACTTGGATGGGATCGCGGACTAAATGCGAATTATATCGGTACAGATGACTCGTTAATTCAAGCTTCCATTACACCGTCAGAGATTTACAATCAAGAAGGTCGCCCCGCACCCTATATGATTCAAAAAGCCATGTATTTACTCGAAATCACCGATCCCAAGCAAGTGGTTTGCATTGGTGATACTCCTTCCGATCTTGCCGCAGGACGCAATGCTGGATGCCTTTACACTTTTGGTGTCACGAATGGAACCCATACAGAAGAGCAATTAGCTGCATATCCTCACGATGGACTAGTTGCATCATTGGCGGAATTTCAAAGTAAACTAGTAAGCCTCTAAATTAATACAATCATGAGCAGTAAAAATCATACAGAAATTGCGATCGTTGGTGCGGGAATAGTCGGGCTTGCCCATGCCCTTGCGGCAGCTAAACGCGGTTATAAAGTTACGGTGTTTGAGCGAAATCTAGCAGCCGTGGGAGCTTCCATTCGCAACTTTGGCATGATTTGGCCAGTCGGGCAGCCGTTAGAAAAATTACGCGATCGCGCTTTAAAGTCTAGAGAAATCTGGCTTGAAGTTATCGAGAAAGCAGGGCTATATCACGATCCTAGTGGTTCTTTATTGCTTGCCTATCATCAGGACGAACTAGACGTGCTTGAGGAATTTATCGCCACCAATGAAGGCGTTGACACGATCGCTTTACTAAATGCCGAAGCTGTTGCTAAAAAGAGCGAAGCCGCCATTACCGAAGGCTTACTTGGCGCTCTATGGAGCAGCACTGAAGTAACCATCGATCCGAGGGAAGTAATCGAAAAATTACCAGCATTTTTAGCCAGTAATTATCCGATTGAATTTCAATTTGGCAAAGTCGTCAATGCGATCGCTTATCCTAATCTGCAAGTGGGTAATGAGACTTGGACTGCCGATCGCATTTTTGTTTGTAGCGGTGCGGATTTTGAAACCCTTTATCCAGAAATCTACGCAGAAAGCAATATCACCAAAGTCAAGCTGCAAATGATGCGGACTGTGCCTCAACCTGCAAATTGGCGATTGGGTCCCTCACTTTATGCAGGGCTGACGCTAACTCACTATGGCTCCTTCAGTCATTGCGAAACTCTAGATGCTTTGAAGAAAAGAATTGAACTAGAAACCCCACATTTTCCAGAATGGGGAATTCATGTCATGGTTTCACAAAATGGCTTGGGTGAGTTAATTCTGGGTGATTCCCATGAATATGGATTAACTCCAGATCCTTTTGATCGCGCCGAAATTAATAACTACGTTCTCGAATACTTACAGACCTTTGCCAAATTCCCAGAACTCAAAATCGCGGAAACATGGCATGGAGTCTATGCCAAGCTTGCAGGAAAAACAGAGTTTATCGCCGAGCCAGAAGCTAACGTTACCATTGTAAACGGGCTTAGTGGAGCGGGAATGACCTTATCCTTTGGCTTAGCCGAAGAAAATATCTCTTCGCTTTAGGTACAGAACTTTATGACCGTTGACTATCTCAATCCTAATATTCCCAAAGATCTCAGTCGTGTTGTTATGCCAGTAGTTGATGCAACCGACGCAAATCTTGAAGGATATGGATACTTAGTAAGCGATCCTGATAATGTTCGGGTGGAAATTGTGCGATGGCGATCGCAGGGTTGGCGAGCAGTCGATCTCGATAGTGGCGATGGTGGTGGCACTACAGAAGGAGTATTTTTAAGCGAATGGAAAGGAGAAATTCTCTTTGGACATAACGATGCGGTAGATGGTCATTACATTTTGGCTTATGCGAATGAACCATGCTTAGCTGATGTGGAAAGCGATCGCATTCCAGAAAAGATGCTTCTGTGGCACGCTAACTATCATCCCGATGGCGGACAGTTATTTTTTCCTCTCGACAAAAATCCTTTCTTCGTGCCGCTAGCCTTAGCAGGCGATGACGTTAAGCCTGAAGATTTTATTTGCTTTCGGTTTGATGGAAGTTGCGGTTTGTATATTCATCCTAATGTTTGGCATGAAGGTGTATTTCCCTTATCTGGGAAGCAACGCTTTTTTGATAAGCAGGGAGCAGTTCATGCTCGCGTTTCTATCGATTTTGCGAGGGAATTTAATTGTTTATTGGAAGCTGAATTAAAAGGATAGAATGAAATTAACTATTGACGAAATCTTCGATATATTTGCAACTAGAGGTCACGCCCAATATGGAGGCGAACCAATTACCCAGTTAGAACATGGATTGCAATGTGCTACCCTAGCTCTGGAACATGCAGCCAGTCCCGAACTAATTACCGCTTGCCTCTTCCACGATCTCGGACATTTACTTCACGATCTCGGCGAAAATCCTACTGAACAGGCGATCGACGATCGCCACGAACGCGAGGGCGCAAAATGTTTGGAGCAAATCTTTTCACCTGCTGTCACCGAACCGATAAGATTGCATGTGGAGGCGAAGCGCTATCTTTGTGCGATCGCTCCTAATTACCGCGCTGGTCTATCCGAAAATTCTGAAAGCAGTCTGATCTTACAAGGTGGGTCTTTCTCTAGTGAGGAAGCCGCCATGTTTATAGCTAAGCCCTATGCTAAAGCTGCCGTTAAACTCAGAATCTGGGACGATCGCGCCAAGGTTGTGGGGCTAGAGACTCCAGATTTAAATAGCTTTGTAGCGATCGCTAAAAGTTGTCTGTAATCAAATGGAACTATACGCAATGACATTAGAAACTAGATTGAGAGTAACGGTTAATGGCTTATTTGTGGATTCAGGTGATGTGTTGCTGATTCATCAAATGACATTGCCTGAAATAGACTGTTTGGACTTACCAGGTGGCGGACTAGAGGCTGAGGAGCCAGTCCTTGATGGACTACGACGGGAAATTCAAGAAGAAACGGGTATTACTACCTTTGAGATTATTCAGCTTCTAACAGTTACTGATAGTTTTTTCCCCGATCCTCTTATGGAAGGAAGAATACTTCATAATGTGAATATTATTTATCTATGCTCAGTCGATCGCCAATCTTGTATTTTGAGCAGTTCCGATCCAGAAATTGGGGCAAAGGGAATTCAATGGATTCTAATTAATACGATTACTGCTGATATTTGTTCAGTTCGGTGTTGGCAAGCGTTGAATGCATTAACATCAATCCGCAATCTTGTAGATTGAGATTTCATAAGGTGATTTCCAAGAATTAGTTTACCGTTTCCAGAGGTTTAATCAATATATCCCACTTTAGCAATGAAGGATTCCTTTCCAATCTATTGTTTACTAGTTCCATTTCTAAATCAGTTAGAGTAAGTCCCTTTTCATAAACTTTATTGTTAAGAGTAACTTGTGGATGTAAACCTTTCCAAGTCATAGTGCTTGCCCACATCAGCATAGTTTTGAGGTCTAGCAGTTTTGAACCATTCCAATGTTGTTCTAGAATACCCCAACACCTTTCAATTGGGTTATACTTGCTGTGGTAAGGGGGAGATACTGTCCCAATAAGCCTTAATGCTGTCAACAATGAAATCACTAGTCTTATAGGAACTACCAAAAGTGATAAACAGTTGTCCAGTATCTTCGTCAACAATCCCAAAAGGGATGTATTTTTCTGTGCAACCCATGTCAGAGTTACTGGATTGGTATCACCTCAAAGAGCATCTCTATGCGGTTGGCGGTTCTTTACGGCGTTTAGAAAAAGCCGAGAAACTTCTGTGGGAAGGCGATGTGGAAAAGGTTGTCAGCCTTTTCCTGAGTATGGTTATTTGCAGCAACTAGGTTTAACGATTGGTTCTGGCTCTGTTGAATCAAGCATTAAGCAAATTGGTCGCCGTATTAAGATTTCTGGCGCTCAATGGAAAAAAGAAAATGTCGCACAGGTGTTGAAACATCGTTGTTCCTACCTCAATGGTTATCTTTACTCTCCTGAGTATAAATACTCAAAAATAAGCTGATATCCTTTTAAGTATTTATACTTATTGCCAAACTGAGATGCTCCCAACCGCTGTAGGACTACAAACCATTACCGATAGCAAAAAATGACGACCAGTAATTAGGATGATTATATTTTTCTGAACGAATGAGAGCGCCAAACTTTTTAAAAGCTTAATGTATAATGCTTGTATTACAACGAATTACTTAATAATACGATGTCAATAGTTCAGGAAACGATTATCTTAAATAATGTCAGTAAGTAAGTAGATATGAAAATCAAACAATTAAGACTAAAATCGTTTCGAGGTATCAGCAATCTCACCTTAGAATTCGATCCACAACTTAATATTTTGTTCGGGAACAATGGCTTAGGTAAATCTAGCATTCTTGACTGTAATGCTGTTTTTTTGGCTTATCTTATGGGGAAAATTCGGGATTTTCATAGTTTTGAAGGGTCTATGCCTCCAGCATTTACGGAAAGAGATATATCTAATGGATGTAGTGAAACACAAACCGAAATAGATATCTCAGTTAGTGGGATGCCAAAAGATCTAAATTTAGCTCTTGTACTAACTCGAAAGAAATTTGTCTCTGATGGTTATGATCCTCTTGAATTTGATAAAAATACTACAATTACAATGGCAAATCCTACGCATTATGACAATCGTAGTAATCTTGCCGATGGAGAGACTTTTCATGAATTTGTCTATGCTCAACTTAGAGCTAATTCAATGGCTAGTCTACCCCTAGCAGTCTACTATTCATCTAATCGCTCAGTCCGAGACATTAATTTAGAAAGTTCAGAGAATCGTACAGTCAATCAATTAACTGCAAACTATCAAGCAATTGTAGCTGGGAAAATCAACTTTAAAGATTTGTTTGTTTGGTTTAGAAATACTGAGGATTTAGAAAACGAAGAATGGCGCAATGGAAATCGTGATTATCGAGATCGCGGGTTAGAGTCAGTTAGAAACGCTATAACTTGGATTATGTCAGGTTTCACTGATTTACAAGTTAAGCGATCACGCATGGAAATGACCTTAAAAAAGCAAGGACAAGAATTAATCATTAATCAGTTGTCTGATGGTGAAAAAAATTTATTAGCGATGGTTGGTGATTTGGCAAGAAGATTGGCGATCGCTAATCCTGAGATGGAAAAACCTGAACAGGGTAGTGGTGTAGTCTTAATTGATGAGATTGAACTACATCTGCATCCTAAATGGCAGCGTATGGTTATCCCTGCATTGCTGCGAACCTTCCCCAACTGTCAATTTATAATTACAACCCACTCACCACAAGTGCTAGGAGAAGTCAAATATGGAAAAATCTATCGACTTGCTAATACTAACTTACGGTTCGCTGATTTTTGAAATAGGTCAAAACATTTGACGGGACAATAAGGATCTCAGGCTTTATGAACTTTTTTTACGAAGTTATTGATTTTCACCTTCTTGTATGCATTACAAATAAATTAAAGCAATAATGACCTTTATTAGTATTAATTATCAATAGTAATGCCAAAAAGTGCAAATTAATGAATGTCATTTGCATTAAGAAAATCAGCGAACGGTAAGTACTAATACAGAATCAGGCGTTACTGCGGAAATAGTTAGAACCTATGGCAGAGACAGCAATCGCATTCTTGAAGATGAAATGGGAGTTCCTAAGCGGAGTCAAGCGATTAAAGATGGTTTGAGGGAGCTATTCATGTTAATTGAAGATGGCAATTTATTAAAAGCTAGAGAGTTACAAGCATTTCTAAAAGAAGAAATAGGCTTTGATGAGCCAGAATTTTCTAGAGCGGATGTATTAATTCAATCGAAGGATTAACACGAGAAGAAATAGAGATGCTTATTAAATCTTATGAACAACCCAATCAACAAGCTTTTAGCTTTGCGATCGCCTATATCCTCAAACAATTATTAGTAAAACAATAATTTGCGAGAAACTGTGGCGATGACTATCGTGGCACAGACAACCAAAAACTGCCCCGATAAAACTTGGACTGAGTATTGCCAAATCGAAGTTTGGATCGCATTAAGATTTGGTATTTGGATGATCACTAAATACAATATGCCGACTAAATGAACAGCTAATAATCCACCAAAACAACTAATAGCCATACGTTCAATACTCGGTAGCCGCAAAAAGGCGAGAAATCCACAGAGCCATCCTCCAGGGAGAAATCCCAATAAATAACCAAAAGCAGGAGATTTCAGGTAATCTAGCCCGCCGCCTTGATAAAACACGCCAAATCCACTTAATCCCAATGTAATATAAGCAATTTGCGATAGAAGTGCTGCATTCCGCCCACCAAGGCAACCTGTCAGCAAAACTGCACCAATCTGCATAGTCACACTAATAGATTTGATCGCAATATTATTACTTTCACCTGTGATGGCTGGCAGAAGTAGGGATGGTTGAATGAATGTGCTAGCGATTGTCAGAAATAGCCCAGACAAAGCCCACATTAGCTGTAATGTTTTTGGCACAAGTGTCTCAGATGAGAAATTAGTCTTAGAATGTTATAACAGGCAGACGGCGATCGCTCAAAAATATTGACCAAAAGCCACGATCGCATTCTGTCCGCCAAAGCCAAAACTGAAATTAAGGGCATATTCGAGGTTAAGCGATCGCATAGTTTCTTGAATAATTTTCAAATCAAAGGCGGGTGTTTGCATTCCTGTAGTGGGTGGCAAAAGGCGATCGCGTAAAGCTAGTAAACAAAATGCTGCTTCAATCATACCTGTTGCCCCTAATGTATGACCTACGGCTCCTTTGGTAGCGCTAACGGGGACATTGGGGAAAAATTGTTTGATCAGTTGAGCCTCACGGAAATCATTCATTTGAGTCGCCGTGCCATGCAGATTGATATAACCATTGGTATGACTAATGTCGGCAGCAGTGATATGAGATCGCCTTAGACAATCATTAATCGCGATCGCTGCCATCGCATTATCAGGGTTAGGACTAGTAGCATGATAGGCATCGTTGGTGATGCCCCACCCCAGAACTCTACCGTAAATATGACAATCGCGTTGCTTGGCTGACGCTAACGATTCGAGAACTAATGCTGATGCACCTTCGCCAAGGGCAAACCCTTCGCGCTCTAGACTAAAAGGATAAACACCTGATTTTGCTAGTACATTAATTTTTTGAAAACCTGCGATCGTTAACGGCGTAATCGCGGCATCACTAGCTCCCGCGATCGCTATACTACATTGTCCAGAGCGGATTAATTCAACAGCTTGAGCGATCGCCCAATTTCCAGTTGCACAGGCTGCCATAGGAGCCATAACAGGTGCTTCCGTCTGCAATATGTTGGCGATTTGGGCGGAAAGGTTGGCTGATTGACAATTCCACCAATAGTTGGGGTTTAAATTTTGAGGAGGATGATCCAGAAGTAATTCTAATTCCCTTTGATAGCAACGACTAGAGCCAATTACAACACCACAATCATTTAAAGGAAGTTTTAAGTTGGCATCAGCGATCGCTTCTAAAACTACTTTTTCTAAAAAATACTGCGCTCTTGACGGTAAATTTTCAACATGATCAATGCGAGCATCATCAATTCGAGCAACTGGAATTTGGAATTGATGATCCAGTTTAATTCCAGAATTTCCCTGCAAAAGATTTAGCCAAGTACATTCACGATCTGAGGCGATCGCTGTCATCATTCCGATACCTGTCACCACAACGGTTGTTTTATCTTGCTCCCAATATTTCATTAAATCAAATCATGTAAAGCGATAAAAACTAAAGATCCCCGTCAATTCGAGGCTAGAACAGTCCTAAACAAAATCGTATTAAACAAAATCGTATTATTTTAATCAATTTATTTTAATCAATATTGATAGTCCTTAAAAATCGTTTAGCGATCGCCACGGGAGAATAGTTTTCCAGCGCCCATGCTCGACCTACGGCAGAAATTTCAGGTAGGCGATCTAAATTTTGAGAAATACGATTTACAGAGCCATCAATATCATCAAGATCAATGCCAATGTAGTGTTTCCAGTTTTCGGGCATAATGGGAAGGATAAAACCATATTTGTCAAAATCTAAATGAATAGGAACAGAACCAGCCGCCCAAGCTTCCCATAAACGCCAACTGTCCCATTGTACGAGGCGTTGAGTTTTCCATCCTAATTTGGTAATTGTTTTACGCAAAGTTCTACCTAAAATCGTCCAAGGACGATGGGGAAATGGAGAAATAAAATATCCCCCAAAACTACTACATACAGTTGTAGAGAGTAATAGCTCATAATAGCCAGGGTTGTGTCTACCGCTAGCCTGCGCCCATTGCAATGCGTGATAGGCTCCGCGATCGCGTGCATCAGCAATCATTTTGGACTCTAGCGGAATAATGGAATTGATTTTCGGTAAAAAATGGGTTTGAATATATTTTCGCAAAGAATGATCGCCATTCAGAAATACCCGCGAATTAACTAATAAGTTATGATTGCGCTGCTCAAAGAGAGGAACATTTTTTAATTCTTGGATTATCCTTTCAGATAGACCAAAGGGAAACGGATGGATATTGGGAAAACTAGGAGTTGATTTAGAGAGATGGGATTTAAAATAATGATCAAGTTTGCCTAATTGGGGATCTAGAAAGTTTTTGCGAGGAGTATCATCGGATAAATCAACCAAAATTGTTTGATAGGGGCGATCTTTTCGTAATAAATGTTGAATATCACATAGAGATTTAGCAAATTGTCCTTGTGCTTCCCACCAAACTTCACTGATAATCACTATGTCGCAGTCATCGGGAGTTATATGTGGATCGTAGCGAAATAGGAACGGTTCTTCAAGGGATGGTAGCCAAAAGTTGACATTTGCATAAAATTCAATCCCTAATGCTTTGAGTCCTTCGGCCAAACATACAATTCCATGCTGATAGTAATGATATCCTGATGCATAGTCTCCATAGCCATTAAGTGTTGGAGGGAAACAGTAGAAATAGATTTTTAATTTACCTAGATCGCGCATATATTTTTCTTGATTTTCTTAATTTCACATAATCAATGTAGTTTTAAAGATAGCAGAATTTTGAATTCGTAATCCTAACTGTTATTGAATCTTTTTTCTAGCTTTTGGCTGGTCTGAGATAATGAAAAACAAAACATCCAGTAGATTAAAGCGACAAATAGATAAACTTCGGCATAGCGACCGATAAATTCTGGTTGGGATAGGACAGTTCGAGATATGCCCATCAAATCGACTAAGCCGACGATCGCAACTAGCGATGTATCTTTAAATAAGCCAATAAATTGTCCAACGATCGCAGGAATTGACGCTTTCAGCGCTTGGGGTAAAACGATTAAAGCGATCGTTAGGGGCGTACTTAATCCCAATGCTCTCGAAGCTTCGGCTTGACCTTTCGGTAATGATTGCAAACCACCGCGTACATTTTCAGCAAGATAGGCGGCACTGAAAAACACAAAAGCAGCGATCGCCCTAAGTACACGATCTATTTCCAAACCTGCGGGTAAAAACAAGGGCAGCATTACCTGCGCCATAAATAAAATGCCGATTAATGGTAATCCGCGCACTATTTCAATATAAAAAACACAAAACCATTTAATTAATGGCAATGTACTTTGTCTCCCTAAAGCCAGTAAAACGCCCAAGGGGAAAGAGAAAACAATTCCAGAAATCGCCACTATTAATGTCAGAACTAATCCATTCCACGCATTGACATCAACGGCGGTCAATCCCAAATTTCCACCAATCAGCCATATAGAAATTGGTAGAGTCGCAAACCATGTGATCGCCACTACTAAAGAACTTGATTCAAATCGCTTAATCTGTTGACCGATCGCAAATCCCAAGGCGATCGCGCCGCTAATTGCTAAGGTCAAAATTTTAAAAATCCCATCAACGGGTAACAAAATTGCCAGCGCAACAGAAAAAGAACTAATGGCGATCGCTACTGTTCGACTAAATCTGCCCCATAGTCCCCATGAGATTCCTGATAGTAAACCTGCGATCGCTAAAATAATCCACAATCGCCAAAATTCTTCGACTGGGTAAAGCCCGACTAAAAATAGTCGCAAATTACTACTTACCACCGCCCATTGCGCCTTAGTTGTAGCCCAAATCCAGATATTACTTACGAGTTGATAAATTAACCAGACGCAAAAAATGGTTAGTAAGCTATTAAACCAACTGCTAAATAGATTTTTTTTTGCCCAGTTCAATGCATTTGATGATGCTTGCGGTGGCAGTGCGGCTGAATTTTGCGTCATAGGATATAAAGTTCAGGACTACGGCGTTCAACTTAATTGTCCTAATTATCACTCTATATCAATACAATGCTTTGCATTGAGTTAAAAACCAAATAAATTTGTAAAAGCGCCGCAAAGCGGCGCTTTTACAAATTTATTTGGCAGAAAAACACATAGGGATGCGATGCATCCCTATGTGTTTTATTTGAGATTTTCAGGGGCGGGATCACCTTTATAGGGTTGTGCGCCTGTGGCGGGAAAATCATCTTTAGCAGGAGTGAAAATTCTGGCGATCGCATCGCTTAAATATTCCACCATATTCATCAATTTTTGCGTTAAACCGTTCATAACTATCACCCTTAAAGGAATATCTAGAGAACTTGATTTAGGATCTTTTCCTATCTGTGTATATTTTAATACCTAAATTGTTAGGGATCGCTGATTTATAAGCTGCTGTAACAATTGTTTGAGTTTCGATACAGTTTGCTAGCCCGTTAACAGGCTAGAAGCCTGTTTCACTATCTAACAATTAAATAAGCCTACGTACTTACAACAAAAAATAAAATTGAGTAAGACGATACCAAATATTAAAATTTATTATTGTTTTGCACAGTTTTGAGGGAAAATATACCCGATTGAGTACAAAAATTTTTAAGCAATTGTAACTATGGTCGCTGCACCCTCCAAAACTCAAACCCTTGAGACCCTCTGCATTAACTCCATCCGTTTTTTATCGATCGATGCTGTCGAAAAAGCAAAATCTGGTCACCCCGGTCTGCCGATGGGCGCAGCACCAATGGCTTTTGTGCTGTTTGATCAGTTTTTAAAATTTAATCCTAAAAGCCCTAAGTGGTTCGATCGCGATCGCTTTGTCTTGTCCGCAGGACATGGCTGTATGTTGCAATATTCATTGCTACACCTCACAGGTTATGACAGCGTATCTATAGACGAAATCAAGCAATTCCGTCAGTTTGGCAGTGCTACCCCTGGACATCCTGAAAACTTTGAAACCGCAGGCGTTGAAGTTACCACAGGGCCTCTTGGTCAAGGTGTTGGTAATGCAGTTGGTTTGGCGATCGCTGAAGCACATTTGGCGGCTCGTTTCAACAAACCCGATCACACAATCGTCGATCACTATACATATGTCATCCTTGGCGATGGCTGCAACATGGAAGGCATTGCTTCAGAAGCAGCTTCCTTGGGCGGACACCTCAAGCTCGGCAAGCTGATCATGATGTATGACAGCAACAGCATCTCCATCGATGGCAGCACCGACCTCGCATTTACTGAAAATGTCGGTATGCGTTACGAAGCTTACGGCTGGCATGTCACCTATGTTAAAGATGGTAACGAAGATTTAGATGCGATCGCTAAAGCAATCGCTGAATCTAAAGCCGTCACCGACAAACCTAGCTTGATCATCGTTACCACCACCATCGGTTACGGTTCTCCAAAAAAAGCTGGTACGGCTGGCGTTCACGGTGCGGCTCTTGGTACTGATGAAGTTGCCGCTACCCGCGCCAACCTCGGTTGGGAATACGCACCTTTTGAAGTTCCTGCCGATGCACTTGCACGTTTCCGTCAAGCGATCGACAAGGGCGCTACTGCTGAAGCTGAATGGAACGATCGCTTTGCTGCTTACGAAAAAGCCTATCCTACCGAAGCTGCTGAATACAAGCGGATCATGGTTGGCGAACTTCCTGAAGGATGGGAAAAAGCCCTTGAGCCTGTTGCCGAAAAAGAAACCTCAACCCGTTTACTTTCGGAAGCTTGCTTGAATGCATTGTCTCCTGTACTTCCCGAATTCCTCGGCGGTTCATCGGACTTGGCTCACTCCAACATGACCTATGTCAAAGGTTTGCCCGACTTCCAACATGGTTCTTACGAAGGTCGTAACTTCCGCTTTGGTGTTCGTGAACATGCGATGGGCGCAATCATGAACGGCATGATCTTGCATGGCGGCACAATTCCTTACGGTGCAACCTTCCTCGCATTTGCTGACTACATGCGCGGCGCAATCCGCTTGTCGGCATTGTCGGAAGTTGGTGTGCTATACATCATGACCCACGACTCCGTAATGCTCGGTGAAGATGGACCCACTCACCAACCTGTCGAAACTCTCGCTTCTTTGCGCGTAATTCCTAACTTGTTAGTATTGCGTCCTGCTGATGCGAAAGAAACTGTTGGTACTTATCAAGTAGCGATCGCCAATCGTAAGCGTCCATCCTTGATGGCTTTCACTCGCCAAAACGTCAAGAACTTAGCTGGTACTTCCATTGAAGGAACCAAGAAGGGCGGTTACATCGTTGTTGATGCTCCAAACCCTGAGTTGATCTTTATCGCCACTGGTTCAGAAGTTGCTCTTGCTGTGGGCGCGGCAGAAATCCTAGCGGCTGAAGGTAAGGCTGTGCGTGTAGTTTCCATGCCTTCGATGGAACTCTACAACGAACAATCCGATGAGTATAAGGAATCCGTACTTCCAGTTGCAGTCAAAAAGCGCGTCAGTGTTGAAGCTGGTAGCACTTTTGGCTGGCACAAGTATGTCGGTTCTGAGGGCGCAGTTGTCGGTATGGACAGCTTTGGTATTTCGGCTCCAGGTCCGATCGGTTACGCGAAGTTCGGCTTCACCGTTGAGAATGTGGTTGCAACTGCACGCAAGGTTCTCGGTTAATTGATTGATTGATTAAAATTAAATAAGAGGCGGGGCTTAGCCCCGCTTTTTTATTGTCTTAAAAGCGATCTGTTTTAGAACTCTCACAACTCTTTTCGGATTGCTATAGATGAGGCGCAGGCTTAGGCATATTACATTTTCTGATATTTACATTTTTTGAATCGGCGCGATTTTGGGATCAATAATTTTTTTGCCTTGTCCTGCAAAAGCAACCGCTAAATACATCTTGTCGCCAGTGCCTAGCAAATTAGAAACCTCACCTTCTCCAAATTTTTCATGGATTACGCGATCGCCTACTTGCCAATCAATGCGGGGCTTAGGCTTGACGGCGCTGACCTTGGCGGGAGGGACTGAGCGCAGAGAACCTTTAACACTAGTAGCTTCGGCACGTTGACTTGCTTTACTGATGAATTTGTCGATGCCATGTCCAGTTAAATATTCTTTAGGAAGTTCCGCTAGGAATTGGGAAGGAATGGCATATTCGCGGTTGCCATAGAGACGGCGAGCTTGGGCATGACTGAGAAACAACTTTTCTTGGGCGCGGGTGATGCCCACATACATGAGACGGCGTTCTTCTTCGAGAGCCATCGGATCGTTAATGGAGCGGAAGCTAGGGAATAAGCCTTGCTCCAAACCAACCAGAAATACGACTGGGAATTCCAAACCCTTAGCGGCATGGAGCGTCATTAGGGTTACTTTTTCAGCATTGGCGCTGCTGTCATCAAGGCTAGAGGCTAGAGCCGCATTGGCTAAAAATGCATCAAGGGAAGCATCTTCATTTTCTTCAGCAAACTGCACTGCGGCGTTGTAGAGTTCCTGTAAGTTGGCAATGCGATCGTTAGCTTCATCATTACTTTGCGCTTTCAACTCATCCACATAGCCCGACTCTTCGAGAATGCCTTGGATGATCTCCGCCGCAGGTGTCACAGCGACTTTTTCCTGCCATTTTTTCATCAGTTCCACAAATGACAAAACGCCCCGTGACGATCGCCCTGCTAATGTTTTTACTGTTGCTTCATCGCTGATGATGTCCCAAATTGGGACACTCAGTTCTTGGGCGGCTTGTTGAAGCTTATCAAGGGTTGCCTTGCCAATGCTGCGTTTAGGAACATTGATAATTCGCATCAAGCCAAGGGTATCGGACGGATTGGAAAGTAAGCGCAAATAGGAAAGGGTATCTTTGATTTCTTTGCGATCGTAAAATCGCATCCCACCGACAACTTTGTAAGGAATATTCCAACGCACGAGCATTTCTTCAAAGGGACGAGATTGAGCATTGGTACGATAGAGAATCGCAAAATGTCCGAGATTCGCTGTTGGTGTTTTAGTTTTAACGCGGCGGATTTGCTCGATTACAAATTGAGCTTCATCAACTTCATCTTCAGCGCGATATAACTCAATTAAGTCGCCATCAGGACGAGTAGCCTTGAGGACTTTATCAATACGTTGGGTATTGTTATCAATCAGTTGATTGGCAAGTTCGAGAATATTTGCCACTGAGCGATAATTTTCTTCCAGCTTGATCATTGAATTTGTGTGAGCATCGGGCAGGCGATCGCCAAATTCTTGCTGAAATTCCATCAAAATGGTAAAATCCGCCGAACGGAAACTATAAATCGATTGGTCAGCATCACCAACTACAAAAATGGAACGATCCTCCCAAGTTGGCTTTTGATCGTTTGTGGATAGCAATCGAATTAGATCGTACTGCGTGCGATTTGTATCCTGATATTCATCAACAAGAATATGCTTAAAGCGATCGTGCCAATATTTCAACACTTCAGGATTTTGCAGAAATAGTCTTACGGGTAAGAATATCAAATCATCAAAATCAAGGGCGTTATTTGTGGCTAGTTGATTTTGATAAAGGCTGTAAACTTGAGCGATCGCTCGTTTCCGAAATGAAGAATCATCACTTTGAGCTTCGTATTCTTCGGGAGTCCAACCTTTATTTTTGGCATTCCCGATCGCAAAGCGTACTGATTTTGGTTCAAATTTCTTTTCATCGAGATTTAGCTGATTGACAACAATATCTTTTACTAAAGATTGCGCGTCGGAGTCATCAAAAATTGAAAAATTCTTCGCCCAACTTCTGCCATTACCATCTTTGTACTTATCAATATCCAGACGCAAAATCCGACAACACATACTATGGAAAGTCCCCATCCACAGCCCATCTTGAGCAAAGCTATTGATATAGCGCTTATAAACTTTTTTGCGAAGTTTGTCCTGTTCCCAGTCTTGCATTTCACTCAACGGCTTGCCTAATTCTCTCAAGGCGACCTCTTGGACTAACAAAGTTTGAATGCGTTCATTCATTTCCTTGCCAGCCTTGTTGGTGAAAGTCACCGCTAAGATTTGTTCAGGGGCAACATCGTGATTGAGCATCAAATTAGCGATGCGATAGGTCAATGTCCTAGTTTTCCCCGATCCTGCCCCCGCAACCACTAGCATTGGGCCGTGGAGATGGCTTGCTGCTTTTTGCTGAGCAGGATTAAGATGATTTAAAAAGTTGGAACTCATGGGTGCAGGAGGGGAAAACTTAGGTAGACTCTTATACAGTATGCCAAAAATGTTTACTCATACGCTTAACAGTGGATATTTACTGCACACGCCCCAATTGTCTGAAGCCTTTAAACTCATTTGCTGACCTCGATAGCGGCAATACAGTTAAAACTATTTCGCAAAAATTCTGTACGAGTTGCGGGATGCCCCTGTTGCTGGGTGGACGCTACATCGTGGAAAGCCCGATCGCCAGAGGTGGTTTTGGTGCGACTTTTTTAGCACGAGATCGCTATACTCCCGCGATGAAACGTTGTGTGGTTAAGCTTTTACAGCCCATTGGCTTCACGCCTCAACAGATGGCGATCGCCAAGCAAATGTTTGAGCGCGAGGCTACGGTTTTAGAAGATTTGGGGACACATCCGCAAATTCCTGATCTGCTTGCCTATTTTGAGGTGCAGTCAGGACAGGATGAATTTTTTTATTTGGTACAAGAATTTGTCGATGGCTTTACGATGGAAAAAGTAATCGAAATGCATGGTGGGGCGATCGCGGAAGCTGATGCCCTTGAAATCATGCAAAGTCTCCTGCCCGTCCTGACCTTTATCCATAACAAAGGCTCGATCCATCGCGATATCAAACCCGCAAACATCATGATCCGCCAGTCCGATCAAGTTTATTTCCTATTAGATTTTGGCGCGGTGAAACAAGTGGCAGGAGTCGCCCAAGGTCAAAAATCAACAGGCATTTTCACCCCAGGCTATGGCGCACCCGAACAAATGCGCGGCGATACTGTTTTCCCCTCCACCGATCTCTATGCCTTTGCCGTCACTTGCCTATTTTTACTAACGGACAAAGAGCCTGAAGAATTATTTGATGTGAATTACAACCGATGGACATGGGATCGCTTTGTCAAGCTCAGTCCAAATCTTAATAATGTTTTACATAAAATGTTAGAAACTGCGCCAAGCGATCGCTTTAGTTCGGCAGCCGAAGTTTTACAAGCCCTCAATTCCCAAACAACAACCAAAGCTTCAACCAAAAACTCAACTCAAGGCTCCTCAACTCCTCAGCCCAAATATCAAACCAGCATTCAAGTCCCCGCGCCTGCACCTCTACCAAATTTTTCGCCTTCAGTTCCTAAATCTGTAACTCCGCGATCGAACAAAACACCTTGGCTACTATCAGCCCCCATCAGTAAACAATTTATCGCCGCCTTTCTGCTCGGTGTCGAAGCGCTGCTGTTATGGCAAGTTAGCACAACCGTTGGCATCGCCTTAATTGGCACTCCCGCTAATTTAATTACTGTTGCGGCGGTAATGCTTGGGGTAGTGATTTTGAGAATTAGTACAATTCTGGACAATAAAGATTTATTTGTTTTCGTAAATTTAATCAGTTTTGCCGCAGTTTTTGGTATTCAAATTTCAAAAATCATTCCTTTATTTGAGAAACTACCACAATGGCTGGATATTCTTGCGCTCTGTGGAGTTGGTGGCTTTGGAGCGATCGCACTTATGGCAGCATTCCGTTTAATCTTCCAATTACTGTATTCATTACTTTGAGGCATCAGGCGATCGGCTGATGCCCCAGCCAAATGCCATTGTTAAAGAGACTAAATAATTTCTGTAATAGTTAGGATAAGTTATGACTGATTTACTGGAACGTACCATCACGAAACTTAGGGATCTTTCTGTTGAACAACAGGATGCAATCGCTATTATGATCTTAGAAGAGCTTGAAGATGATAGTAAATGGGATCGTTCTTTTGCGAGTTCTCAGAATCTTTTGGCGAAGTTAGCGGAAGAGGCTATGGCTGAATATCGCGCTGATGAAACTGAAGAATTATTTCCTAAAAAATCATGAAGTCAGTCATTACGAAATCTTTTAGGGCTCTTCTGTCTCAGTTGCCAATTGATATCCAAGAAAAAGCCAATGATGCTTATCTTCAGTTCGAGCAAAACCTCAATCATCCAAGCTTGCGGTTCAAAAAAGTACATTCAGCATTACCAATTTATTCGGTTCGGATTACCAAAAACTATCGGGCGGTTGGGCAATTAGATGGAGATGCGGTAATCTGGTTTTGGATTGGTTCGCATAGAGAATATGAGAGACTATTATCTCAATTGTAGGATTCTAAAACGTAGTAGCAATAATATATTCCTTTATCTCAATTGTAGGATTCTAAAACGTAGTAGCAATAATATATTCCTTTGAAATAGCCGTTAATTATGACTAACTCACCTTACGCAGAAGGCTAAAAAGGTTTCACAGACTGCCATTCCAAGTAAGATTGCTGCAAAGCCTTAATATACAATTTAGATTTGAGCGCAAAATGATTGAGCTTAGAATTGAGTTTGAGAACCTCCAATTTCACATATCCCCATAAAGCAGCAAAGAAGTGATTAGCTTGACTGTCAACTGTCTTGGTCGGTGATCAGCAATTCCAAATTCAAAAAGCAGCAAATAATACAGATATAAGTAACTGAA
>JBAXTW010000320.1:0-1891 GCA_037129985.1 Pseudanabaena sp. ELA645
AATCTGTTTTCATTTTATTCTCGTTTCTCTTCTTCTCCTTCGTGAATAATCCAGGTTAGGAGCGCAACAATCCCCCATTCCCGTTGGCATTGCCCCTTCCGTAATTAACTCGCGCAGCGATCGCGTTTCCCCTGCAAAATTGGTTAGTACATAGGCGTTATGCATCTGTGTTTGGAGAGTGCGGGATAACTCACGGCGCTGTTTTTTGAGCATGAGCATTTTACTATCGGCAAGAGCGATCGCCTCTTGTAATGGCTGCAAAACTTGATCGCGATCGCGTTTAAAATCACGCCTTACTACCTTTTCTTGTTGACTTTCTCGTTCTAATTTTTGTAAATCTAATTCTGATGATTGCGATCGCTTTACCTGTCGTTGTTGTTTAGAAATTCGATGTTGATCTTGGAGAATTTGAAACTGTAATGCATATTCTTGAGATTTTTGAACATATTCTAGACGTTGGGAAATTTCGCTTAATTCAATCAGTTCTTGTTTAATGGCTGCCAATTTGCTTAAGGTAATCGATTCTTCAATCGCAACTTTTTCACGACCTGCGATCAGTGGAACCCAGCCTGCAATCTGACTTTCGCCATTTAGTAAACCTGAAAAAGCTTTGAGAATGATTTTCTCTCCTTGTGATGATTCTGTTAATAGAATTCCATACATTTTCCCTTCTATCGGCTCATTCTCACTAACCTTAGATAATTCTTGCATTAGATTTTGGGCGATCGCTTCCGCTTGCAAAGTCCTCGGCAACCGCAAAATTTCACCACCATAGGGACAGCGCCCCTCATACCAATAGGTGACATCTTGATTGTCCTCCGCACTATAGACTGAACCAAGTATCATGGCAGAAGCATCTAATATTTCGTCGCTTATTTTTTCGATATGAGTCACCCTAGCAACCCTTTTTTGAATCTCAACTATGAACCTGCGATCGAGTCCCTAGCAGACTATCACGATGTTGTAACGGCTGCTGAATTTCCGATGCACAAATTACGGTGGCGTAATGATGATATTTTACCGACTCTAGGGCTTGAGACTGCACAGGTTAGCGATGATGACTTTATCGAAGCTTTTGGACATTTTAAGGCTGTGCGTCCTTTTTTGGCTTTGCGTTATCACGGCTATCAATTTGGTGAATATAACCCCCAACTCGGTGATGGACGCGGCTTCGTTTATGGACAAGTGCGCGGCGTGGATCATCAACTTTATGACTGCGGGACAAAAGGCTCAGGACGCACTCCCTATTCTCGCACCGCCGATGGTCGTCTCACGCTGAAGGGTGGTGTCCGTGAAATTATTGCTTCAGAAACATTGCATCGAATGGGAGTGAAAACTTCGCGCATACTGAGCTTAATTGAGACAGGTGAAGACCTCTGGCGCGGTGATGAACCTTCGCCTACGCGATCATCGGTGATGGTGAGATTTTCGCGATCGCATATTCGTTTTGGCACTTTTGAGCGTTTGCGTTGGATTGGACGCGCTGACTTGACCCGCAAATTGTTAGATCATGTTCTACAAGTTTACTATCCGCATATCTGGGGGCAAGAAAATCAAGATGGCATATTCTATCTAGAACTAGTGGAACGAGTCGCCACCCTTTGCGCTCAATGGATGGTTGCGGGATTTTGTCATGCGGTTCTGAATACCGATAATATGTCGATTACGGGCGAAAGTTTTGATTATGGACCTTTTGCCTTTATTCCTAGCTACGATCCTAGATTTACGGCGGCGTATTTCGATCATGCAGGGCGCTATAGCTATGCCAATCAACCTGCGGCTTGCTATTGGAATCTCGAAAAACTGCAAGATCCTCTCAGTATGGTGATGGATAAGGATGAGATGCAGTCATCATTACAGAAGTTTAAAGACTTCTATCGCGATGCTTATT
>JBAXTW010000321.1:0-1884 GCA_037129985.1 Pseudanabaena sp. ELA645
TTTAAATGGAAGTTCCGTGGTTAGTGTCTTGTTACTTCAGCCAGCCTGTACTAGCGACAGCTACGATGAATACCACATCAAAGAATTGCAAGATATTAACTATGCCGCAGTCTATCTTGAAGCCGTCATCGAAGACCACGACCCCGAAGACATTCAAACTAATTTTCTCAAAGTAGCTCTCAGTGATGTTGCTGAAGCCCTTGCGTCAGAGCAACTAACAACTCATACCGAAACCCTCGAAACAATTTTACAAAAACAAGGTGTAGAAGCGATCTATGGTTTAGCGGATTGGCTGAAAGTCTTGGGGCTAAAGCTCACGGTGACAGTGGATAAAGAAGCAGAAATTCAAGATTTTGCACCAGAGGATTCAAAAATTGAAGTCCATGAAATGATACCTGTTGCAGCCTAAAAATCAGAATCATAAATGACCACACAACCCAGAGAAATTCGACAATACACAACATCGGGCGGCAAAATCCCTTTTGACGAATGGTTTAATGCACTACGAGATATTCGCGCACAAGCAAGAATCGAACAACGACTCGATCGCTTAAAATCAGGAAATCTCGGTGACTGTAAACCTGTTGGTGATAGCGTATATGAACTGAGAATTGATTATGGCGCTGGCTATCGCATTTATTTCGGTCAGGTTGGTTCGGTAGTAATATTGTTGTTATGTGGCGGCGACAAAAGCACTCAAAATCGAGATATTCGCAAAGCAAAAGACTATTGGTAAGACTTTAGGAGACAAAACAATGACTGATGCAGTGAATCAAATAACCTATAAAGCAAGTGACGCTTATCATCCCTATCATATTGACAGACTCAAAGATCTTGAATATGCCGCCGTTTATCTTGAAGTTCACCTTGAAGATCATGAACCATTAGACATCGAAACCAATCTCCTGAAACTAGCTCTCAGGAACGTTGCTGAAGCCCTTGCGCCAGAGCCACTAGCAACCCATACCGAAACCCTCGAAACAATCTTGCAAAAACAAGGTGCAGAAGCGATCTATGGTTTAGCTGATTGGCTGAAAAGATTAGGCTTGAAGCTCACGGTGATAGTGGATAAAGAAGCCGAAATTCAAGATTCTGCACCAGAGGATTCTGAAATTAAAGTCCATGAACTGATGCCTGTTGCTGCGTAAAATTTCAGAATGATAAGCGAATAGCCCTTGATAGTAATCTTAAAAAACAATAGTAAATTAACCAATGAAAGCAATAAATAGACTAAAATCCATTGACTTCAATCCACCCCGTAGTGGATTGGATGGTTAAAGCAAGGTGCTGCGATACTTTCAGAAAAAACAAATCCCCTAGTCACCTATCTAGAAGCAGCAGTGACACCAGAGAATAATCTTCAATTTAGGATTACTCAAGCCGTTAATGGAACTTTACCTTAAGCGAGTACCCTCTGTACCCGATAATCGCTTTTATTTTTGAAGTTAAAGCAATAAAAATCTATATGCTGAAAATAGACACCATCCAAAAAGAAATTGCCGAACTTCCCTCTGATGCTCAGCAAATTATTTTCGATCTCGTAGATATTCTAAAAAAACGTTATTTCCCAAATCCACAAAAAATTACAGAAACAACGGTAAATGATTGGTCAGATTTTATCGGCTGCATGGATGCAGAATCAGACTTATCAAAAAATTACAAAACCTACCTAAGCAATGAACTTGATGAGAAATACGCTAATCGTTGATACAGGTTTCTGGCTTGCTCTTGCGAATAGAAGAGATGATAACCATCAAGCAGCTACACTTCTATTTCAAAAGTTACAGAATGTGGAATTTATTACAACTTGGTGCGTAGTGACAGAAACTTGTTACTTACGGTTCGCTGATTTTTGAAATAGGTCAAAACATTTGACGGGACAAT
>JBAXTW010000322.1:0-1884 GCA_037129985.1 Pseudanabaena sp. ELA645
AGAGAGAGTATGCGATCGGTTCAGGGCGGATGGATATTTGTTTGCGCTATGGGGATTTGACGTTAGGAATGGAATTAAAAGTATGGCGCGATCGCAAACCAGATCCGTTAGCAGAAGGATTAAAGCAATTGGATAAATATCTATCGGGTTTAAATTTGAATACGGGTTGGTTAGTAATCTTCGATCGCCGAGAGGGTTTATTGCCACTAAGCGATCGTACCACCACCGAGAGCGCCATCAGTCCCGCAGGACGCAGTATTATCGTCATTCGCGGGTGATTTTTCTAACAAAAAAGTGGGGGCAATTCATGAATTGCCCTACTTTTTGTCTCACTAAAGCTTACTTTTTGAGACGATTTTTACGCCATTGATTAGCGCCCAAAATCGCACCAAGTGTCAAGACACCTGCGGTGGCATCAAACTCAAAGGGAACCGATTGTACATTAAAATTAGAAACAGAAAACGCTCCAGCACCACCATCATTACTCAAGGTTTCCACACGAAAGCCAAAAGATAGGGAGCATCTCAGTTTGGCAATAAGTATAAATACTCAAAAGGATATCAGCTTATTTTTGAGTATAAATACTCAGGATAGTAAAGATAACCATTGAGGTAGGAACAACGATGTTTCAACACCTGTGCGACATTTTCTTTTTTCCATTGAGCGCCAGAAATCTTAATACGGCGACCAATTTGCTTAATGCTTGATTCAACAGAGCCAGAACCAATCGTTAAACCTAGTTGCTGCAAATAACCATACTCAGGTATGCGTGTACGATGTTTGGTGATGTAGTCCACAAAATTAACAGCTCGCTTAAACTTACAGTCAGATAAAAGGCTAATTACCTTTTCCACATCGCCTTCCCACAGCAGTTTCTCAGCTTTTTGTAAACGCCGTAAAGAGCCACCAACTGCATAGAGATGCTCTTTGAGGTGATACCAATCCAGTAACTCCAATATAAAGGTAAAGGCGTGCATGATGGATTTAAAAGTTATAAAGATTATCAATGCAGTCATTATCTTTGTAATGCTCATCATTTGCGCGAACTGACTTTTATCCATGAACGATTTAACCAACCATGGGCTGAGGAAATGATCGATTTGCTCTGTGACATTAATGATATGGTCAAGCAAGCCAAACTGGATAATCAAACTGCTCTTGAGCAATCCCAAATAACTGCTTTTGAGTTAAAGTTTCAGAAAATTATTGACCGAGCATACAAAGCCAATCCTGAACCAGTAATTGATCCTAATACCCCAAAAACTAGAGGCAGGAAAAAACGAACTAAACCACTAAATCTAATCCATCGTTTAGATTTGGAACGAACGCAGGTGCTTGGTTTTATGAATGATTTTACCGTTCCTTTTGAGAACAATTTAGCCGAGCGTGACATCAGAATGACTAAACTGAAGTTGAAGACTTCTGGCTGTTTTCGTTCGCTTAAGGGCGCTGAGGCCTTTGCTCGTATTCGTGGTTATATTTCTACGCTCAGAAAGCAGGGACTTGATATTCTTGATTCTCTCATCAATCTATTCCGAGGTAATCCTCTTTTTGTCTAGTTCCCTCTTTTTGTTCTGATTAGTTACGGGTTTTAACTATAGGAAAATTATCCGCGAATGACGATGATACTGCGTCCTGCGGGACTAATAGCCTTTTCAGTGGTGGTGCGATCGCTCAATGATACTAAACCCTCTCGGCGATCAAAAATCACTAACCAACCTGTATCCAAATTCAAGCCCGATAGATATTTATCCAATTGCTTTAATCCTTCGACTAACGGATCTGGTTTGCGATCGCGCCATACTTTTAATTCCATTCCTAAGACTAGCTCCCCATAGCGCAAACAAATATCCATCCGCCCTGAACCGATCGCATACTCTCTCT
>JBAXTW010000323.1:0-1704 GCA_037129985.1 Pseudanabaena sp. ELA645
GCTATATTCGTAACTCATTATACATTAATCCCCTCAAACCCAGAAGAGCCATATTGGGGGCAAAGTCGCATATCAAATTTGGATTGGCGATGATGGTTTTGATTTCAAAAATTCAGTGAGTACCTTGTTCCCTTATGGGGAAAATGAAACAGCGTATGTTTCGATTTTTTATGACGCATCCAACCCAAACGCTTCTCGATTGATTCAAACTATTAACGAGTCATTTCGTATTCTTAGATAGTAATTTTTAATACTTGTAGATAAAGAAACATGAAAGGAATTTTTAATTTAGTTGTGGCTTTTGCTGTCGTATCATTGCTACCTGCTTCGCTCATTGTGGATAAACATTCCACTGTTGAGGCGCAATCATCGATTGGACTTACATCTCCCGAAGATTTGCCGCTTGTGGAGCTTAATCAAGCCACCCCAAGACAGAAAGAAATCCTAAGTCAAATGCCTGAAAGTGAGTATGAAAATATTCAGACAGAGGCTATTCGAGTTGCTGAAGTTGATTTGAATAATGATGGAGTTGCAGAGTATATCTCAACGTACATTGGACAATGTGGTAATCGTGGCTGTCCAACAACTATTTACTCCAATCAAAAAGGAAGTTGGAGACAAATCTATGGAGTTCTTGGAGGTTCTCGTATTAAACTCGGTAATACTGTCACCAATGGATTTAGGGATTTACTCATTCCTACAAGTTCAAAAAATAGAATTCATCGTGTATTAACATTTACAAAGAATGAATATAGCCATACCCATTTCCAAGATGGGAGTAATCGTTTCAATGAAATTTCTAGACGTGCAGTTCGTGTAACAGATTCTACTGTTTTCTATAGCAGTCCATCGAAGATTTCTCCAGTAAAACCGCCTTTCTCAGTCATTCAACCGATTATTGTCGGGAGGACAAATGATTGGTACTTGGTCTTACCTTGCGATGCCTATGCTTGTAGTGGTTCTTATTTCTATCTTCCAGTGGAGGTTGTCGATGGCGAAAGCTCGGCTACAAATAATCAATCACAAAACACCAGTTTCACGACCCGCCCCTTTTCATATGATAGCGTTCGTAATCCAGTCAAGAACCTATCAATCAGCCATCCTTCGACTTATCGCTTTAGAATGGATGGACCAAGTGGAGGATATGAGATTTGGAACCGCCAACCTAGTAGGGAACTGCACACAAGCATTAGTGGAGATTATGATAAACCTAGAGCAGTAGCTTTGCCAACAGGATTTGCTTTCACGTATTTCAATGCTGTGAGTTCCGATGATGATTATGTTTCTGTGGTTAATAACTATATTAAATATATACAAACCAATAGAATACAGTTCAGGCGCGAAAATGTACAAATTAATGGAATTGAAGGAGTCCGATTCTATTTTTATGAATCACGCGCTTCGAGCCTTCCTTTTTCTCTCTCATGTTGCGGGGTTATCACCATTTTACGACCAAATAATTCTGGACGCGGTTACATAAGAGCTATAAGTTATACTCAAGATTTGAAATCTGACTTAGAAACAATTCTCACAATACACAACTCAATTCGCCGATTGTGAACAGGTTTATTTTAGTCAGCTTTGTTGTTTAGCCTCAAGTTATCTGCTACACCTAGGCAAAGACAAATAATAGTTAAGCGATCTCCGATCTAGTCTTTCTCGTTGCTATGATGAATATGTAGAGATTAGTACCCTGACATGAAA
>JBAXTW010000324.1:0-1703 GCA_037129985.1 Pseudanabaena sp. ELA645
GCCCGATCGCCTTATGCCACGTAAACAAACGTTGCAATTTTTCCCAGTATTCAACAACTTGCTAGAGATGAGATTGCGGACGTGCCCCGTATTCACGTCCATGTGTAAGTTCTAAAAAAAGAATTACATAGAGAAAACGCTGTCGCTAAAAGTCTGTGAAGATTTGAGATGCAAAAATGAACAAAGAAAATTGCCAAATGTCACTGTATAAAAATAGCAAATGTTATGTAATTGTGAGTTTCAAGCGCTCAATCAAAAAGATAGCATCTAGGCTCAAAGACCATTATGCTTGCGAAATTCTCGAATGCAATCGAGATGCAGTATCATTCTTGCCTTCAAAAGCTGGATCAATTCAGCAAATGCTGGCAAGTGGAAAAATACAAGACTGCACTGGACTAAAGATATAAATCATTGCAATTGAACCAAGCTTACCCACCTATTGAGCCTGACTTTATTGGCTGGGGCTTGTTTCTTCAGCAGGTTTGGCTTCTTTGGGCTTTTTCTCAAATACTTGAATATTTGGCAAAACAAATCCTGTCGCAGTAGCTTCACCCATCTTGCCTGCGATCGCCGCTACCCACTGTGGATAATTAGCCTGTGCATCTTCCAACTTCTAAAATATGACTAAAATTATTCCAGAGAAATGTAAAAAGTGTGCGATGCTTTCGGCGGCTCAGGCTCAAGAACTTCACGGCAATGATGGCGATCGCTGTTGGAATCCTAAAATTTGCTATAGTCGCCGTTCCTATGCTCGTCATCGCGATCGCCGTAATTTGATTCGCTCTCGTCAAAGTGGTGATTCCAATGAAAATTTAGTTGTTAATACTGATGAATTCACCTCAATGTTTTGGGCGGTGTTAGTGGTTTATCGGCAGTCGGGAACTGATACACCAATTCATGCGATCTCGGCGCAAGTTTGGGTGTGATTCGTTTAGTGTGAATCACGGTAACCAGTCCGTACATAACCACTAGAGCCAAGACTCCTAAGTCTAGCTTAACTGTCCAGATGATATAGGTGCAAACCCTATCGTCTAAACTCAAGACTGACTCCTTACCTGCCCACAGTGACCAAGCTCGTTACTTGGAGGCTGAAGCTGGGAACAGGGCGCAATCAGACCTCTAAATGCTGAGGACACTGGCGCTAATAGGGAGTCCCCATGATGAAACAGAGCCTCAAAAAGCAACCTATGGGCAAGCAGACGCAACCAATAAAGTCTGACCTCGCCAGAGATTAGTATCCCGCCGCATCTTCCAAACAATAGCGGTACGAGTATGGGGTTCTGGCGGTTGAATTGGCTACATCTACAGGGACATATCAATCTTTTGGACGGAACGAATAAAAACGAGTCTAAGGTCTGTAAATTGTCGAGTTTATGGTAGACCAGACGAGAGGATTAACCCCTTAGACACGGGTAGGATGGGGCGTAATTGCCTCAAGGTATTCAGATTACACAAACTAGAGCAGATTATGGTTAGCCACGATAGAAATATTAGTGAACTTTGGAAAGAATTGCCTTGGAAGAAATTCCGAGTCAACCTTTTTAAGCTGCAAAAGCGCGTGTATAAAGCGGTTCAAGTTAAAGATATGCGGAAAGCAAGGTCTTTACAAAAACTAATTCTCAAATCCAAATCAGCTAGATTACTAGCAATTCGGCAAGTAACACAGCTAAATGCTGGCAAAAAGACGGCTGGTATAGATGGTA
>JBAXTW010000325.1:0-1611 GCA_037129985.1 Pseudanabaena sp. ELA645
GCTATATTCGTAACTCATTATACATTAATCCCCTCAAACCCAGAAGAGCCATATTTTTGGACATGAAGTGTTTCCATAACTTCTCTTTTACAGAAAAAGTCCTTGGGCATAATATCTCCAGGTCCCATCGTTAGCAGTTCCTCTCGGCTATATCCCAGACTTTCACAAGCAGTCTGATTAACTTCGATAAAATTGCTGGGCTTTCCTGTTTCCGTAAAGCTATTGATAAATACTGCCTCAGATTTGTGATTAAACAATGCGCGATATCGCTTTTCACTATCAACTAAGGCGGCTTCAATCCGTTTGCGATCGCTAATATCTCTAAAAATGCCTTGGGCGATAAATGTCCCCTCTAATTCAATCCGACTACCAGTAATTTCCACAGGAACTTGACTACCATCTTTTCGCAATACAAGACTTTCTAACATCGGTGCTGCCATACCTTGGACAACAGTTTGGAAGTGTTCGCGTACCGCTTGTAACGCATCAGGAGGATGAATCTGCGATACATGCAGTTTACTTAATTCTTCGCGGGTATAGCCTAAGAGTATTTCAGCTTTGTGATTTACTTCGATCAAGTTGCCTTGGGGATCAGCGAGACAAATTGCATCACTGGCATTGTCCATGATGGCGCGATACCGTTGTTCGCTTTTTTGCAGTTTCTCCTCAGCGCATCGGCGATCGCTGATATCAGTTTCAAAACCAATAAAACGAGTGGCTCTACCAGCTAGATCTCTTATAGCCTGTCCTCGATCTAGCACCCAGAGATAACTGCCATCTTTGCATTGACTGCGGTATTCAATCTCAAAGAATTCAGATTTCCCAATCACATGCTCATCTATAGTTCTCATGAAGCGATTATAATCATCGGGATGAATGCGGCTGATACACTCGTCAGGCGAATCACCAATTTCCCAATCGCTAAAGCCCCGCATCTGTTTCCATCGGGGCGAGAAAAATTTTGTATTACGCTCAAGATCCCAATCCCAAATGGCATCATTTGAACCCTTGAGAGCCAGTTGTGATCGCTCTTCCACAAGAACTAACCTTGTAACCTGCTGACTTAATAGCTCGATTAAATTGGATTGGATTAACAAACCAGCTAGGCGATCGCCTTCTAACACAGCCAAATGCCGAATCTGATATTTTTGAAAGATAGCAATGATCTCGTTGATATTAACTGCATTGATTTCCGTAGATGCGATCACCGACTCTTGAATGCTAATTACAGGATGGCTCATTACTGAGCGCACGATTAACTGCTCTAAATCTAGTCGCTGAGCATTAACACGAACTAGATCACGCTCAGTAAAAATCCCCACCGCTTGAGATTGAGTAGCCTCGTCTAAGGCGATGACATAACTTGAATCAGCTTCAGCCATCACCGCGATCGCTTTGCTAACCGATGTATCTAACGTAACCGTTAAGGGATTACGAATAATTAGAGACTGAATATTTGCTGGGCTTTTCGGTTTTGAGTCTGGGGATGAAGTCATTGGGGCGGACAACCATATTATAAATATAATTATGAACTGACGTTACGTGGAAGTTTCTAAAGTAGGGGCGGGTTTTGCATATAGATCTTGCTTCAGTACAGAATTATCAACTAAA
>JBAXTW010000326.1:0-1545 GCA_037129985.1 Pseudanabaena sp. ELA645
TCTTGAAGTGTCATACATAGATAATGAGCCATTTGTAATAACCTCGTAAGTCTCTTCAGTCAATGCTACCGAAGCATCATGCTCAAGTTTCATAGCCAGCATGAAAGATTGAACTATTTGTGGATAAACAGTGAATAATTGCCGCATGAGTGGGTGATCTGTATATTTGTACCGATCAATATTGTCTACATAGGGCTTAGTTAGTACAAGCGCTTCCTCACACTCATCCAATTCCAGTTGGCAGGTAAAAGCTTGAAAAACGAATAATTGCCCCATGAGTGGGCGATCTGTATATTTGTACCGATCAATATTGTCTACATAGGGCTGAATCAGGACAAGCGCTTCGTCAAACTCGCCCAATTCCAGTTTGCAGGCAAAAGCTTGAAAAACACACGAAAGCAGAAGAGGTATTAATTGTTTGGAGTTGATTTGCTCAATAATTTTGATTGTCGCTTCCAAGTCTATAACTGATTTCTGCGGTTCTCCTGAGAAGAAGTATGCGCTTCCGCGAAACCTTTTTACCTGAGCTAAAATTAGCACACCTTGTTCTGGAGGTAAAAGTAAAGCTCTCTGTTCTATTTTATCTAATAACTCAAGCACCAAAGTTGGCGAAAGTCTTCCATAAAAAGCCATGTGAAGATTTCCATCTTTCAGGAGATATGGGTTCAAGAATATTTCTATAATTTTATGGAGATCGTTAGTTTCTAAGTAGTGATAGCATGGCTCAAATGCCATAAGAAGATCTTTGTCAGTACCTAAGGACTGAACCTTGGCTTTCCAAAAATCAGCAGCGCTGTTGTGAGCTTTTGTAAACTCTTCTTCATTTTGCTTGAGAAGATGCACCGCTTCCGCACGCACAAGGGGATGTAGTGAATATTCGCCATTTGCTAATTCTAATAATGACCGATTTTTGAGAACTTCAATAATGTTGGTATGGCTTGCTTTAGGGCTATCCCATAACTGATAGAACAAAGCCTCAATCGGAATATGGGGAATACTCTGATAACGATAACAACCCATCCGTCTTAGCAAGCCATATGCTAATGGCTCCAGCTTTTCCAGCCGTTCTAAATGTCCAGCCACCAGATCTTTTAAATCTGCCGTAGCCAGTATATCTGCCCCGCGTTGTTCCCAGAAATTTGTAGCATTGCGATCGAAGTCCATATGGATTTCGCCACATAGACTAGTCATCGCTTTAGCATTTCCACCTAGCTTCCTGTGCATTTCTGCCAATGACTTCTCATCAAAAAGCACATTGTTGTAGGTAAAGTAATCACGCCAATCGGACTGACTTAATGACGGAATCGCATAGTTGTAAACACTGCTTAATCTAGACTCCAGCAAACGGCATCGACTGGTCACAATCGTAATGGATTGGGTTGCATGATCGGATAGAACGCTAAATAGTTCTAAATATTGAGCATGATCTGGAATGAACTTGCCATTTTCATCCAGCAAGCTTTCGATATTGTCAATTAAAATAGCGAGCTTCTCAGGGCAACCGCACACGTTTCTTAACAAAAGAGAATACATTTCGCAACAATC
>JBAXTW010000327.1:0-1530 GCA_037129985.1 Pseudanabaena sp. ELA645
ATTAATCTTTCTAGATAATCCCATTTTACCTGCTCTCAAACCTGAGTAGTCACTATAATTCTAGTCAAATTAGATATGCTTTGTATCGTCCATTTTGCAAGCAATTTCTATACTTTGACGAAATATTAAATGATCGACGTGGGCAATTTCCAGCAATTCTTCCACAATCCTTATTAGGAGAAGACAATATAGGAATTTGTCTTGCAGGGATTGGTAATAGACAAGCATTTGGATCTTGCGTCTCGAAATTTGTTGTTTCAATGGATTTTGCATTTGAGAAAGCTCAATTCCTTCCTTTTTATATCTACGATGAAGATGGAACTAATCGCCAAGAAAACATTACTGATTATTCCCTAGAAAAATTCCAAACCCATTATCAAGATCCCAAAATTACCAAATGGGACATCTTCCATTACACCTACGCCCTACTCCATCATCCCCACTATCGCCAACGTTACGCCGCTAACCTCAAACGCGAACTACCGCGCATCCCCTTCGCACCAGAATTTCATCCGTTTGCCACAGCAGGAAAATTCCTCACCGAAATCCATATCAACTACGAACAACAACCCGAATATCGCTTCAAACATATCGAAAACAAAGATCTGCCAATCGATTGGCGAGTCGAAAAAATGCGCCTCAGCAAAGACAAAACCCAAATCAAATATAACGACTTCCTAACGCTTACAGGTATCCCCCAGAAACCTTTGAATACAAACTAGGCAACCGTTCCGCCCTAGACTGGATCATCGATCAATACCAAGTCAGCACCGACAAACGAAGTGGCATCACTAACGATCCCAATCGCCTTGATGACGAAGAATACATCGTGAGATTGATTAAGCAAGTAATCACCATTAGCTTAGAAACAGTTAAAATTGTGAAAGGTTTACCAGATTTAGGGCTACCAAAAGATTAGGCATGACAAATATGCGACATTCACCAATAATAGTTTTATTGATGCCCTAGCTTTTGATGGAATGCGTGAGTTTTTAGAAAAAGAGTTTAGCCAAATTTATGTTTTTGATTTAGGCGGTAATATTCGCAAGCGCACTTCCAAGCCTCTTTTCTGGTCATGCCCTCATATAAGTATTTGACAGCTTCTAGCCTTTTTCGGATACGGCTCTTTTGGTTTTGATAAAATAGTTTCTGCCAAACTGCTATTTCAAATGGTTTCTCTCTTAGTTTTTCTAATCTATCCATCTTGTGTTATCACCTTTCTTTTGTGTTTTTATTGATGTCTAATTTTATACTGGGAAGGGAGTATCTCCTCTCTGCACTAGCGATCGCAATTCGATAAGTTCTTCCATAAGTCTGTAATCCACAAATAAAGTTGATACTTTGCGTCAACTTTATTTTAGCCCACACTATTTTCTAGTTTCAAAGCTAGGAGTTTATCTGCTTCAACTGCAAATTCCATTGGTAAAGCATTAAATACTTCTTTACAGAAGCCGCTAATAATCATTGAGACAGCGTCTTCTACGGCGATACCGCGTTGTTGGAAGTAGAAGAGTTGTTCTTCGCCAATTT
>JBAXTW010000328.1:0-1520 GCA_037129985.1 Pseudanabaena sp. ELA645
CAGACTTTTGAATTGCAGCCAAATGAAACTGTAACTTTTATCGTTAATGACGATCCAAAATTCTATGGTAACAATGGTGGTACCGCAAAAATCAACTATTCTGTTGTCCCTGCCTGCAATAAAGAAGAAAAACCACTAGTAAAACCAACCCCAAAACTAGGTTGTAATCTTGATGGCGCTAATGCTAATCCAGAGTTCTTTGCAAACATCGTCTACAAGAGCTTTGAAGGTGATAGTCCTTTTAGATCGCTTGTATCTAGCTCTAATCCTCTGACATCTAGCTTTAGTTTTAGTGGTAGCAACACAGCTAGTTCTGAGTGGTTTGAACTAGAAAAATTTGAAGGTCCGAAATTTGAGAACAATACAATTGGTGTCAAGTATCGACCTAATGAAATTGTCAAAACTAGTACTGATCCTACCTATTGGGATTCTGTAGATGCGGATGACGGTAAAATTGATGGTGCAAGCAGATCCCAAGGGCGATTTGTTTTACAAAAGGATGGAGATATCAACTTTGAATTTGATGGCAAGCGTGGTTTCCCAACTGATGTAGGGCTTGTATGGACAGATATTCATGCAAACGCACCTAAAATGGATGGCAATATAACATTTGAGGCTTTTGATGCGACAGGTAAGAGCTTAGGAGTTAGAGGTCCCATTTATGTTGGTGGAGATGGAACAACTGTGGCAAATCCTCAGGATGATCGCTTCTTTGGGGTTCACTACAATGGCGGAATTTCTGCTTTTAATGTCAAATCAACGGTAGTTCAAGTTGGTATTGAATATGACCATTTACAATATGGTCGTAAATGCCGAGCTTAATAATAGTCATGGTTACGTTGCAATAGGCAACTAATCTTTCTATATATACGATTAATAAATCGTAGTAGCAGTATATAGTGTGCGTTATGTATTGATCGACTAATGCACACTTTTTTGTATAGAACCTATTTGGTATCTTAGGAAGTTCCAGCAAGGCGCTTAAGCATAAGCCTGATAAAGCAAAGCTGGAGTCTAGCATTATCATGGTGTAGAGTTCTATCGAAGTTTTTGATCAAGCTTTTACATCTTTCCACCCAAGCATTACTTCTTTCAACAGATAAGAACCCTGATGCGATCGCCATTGCTGCTATTGGACGCACTCTTCTTAATTATTATCATTTATGTCTCACCTATGGGTATCGGTCTCAATGATCGAGTATCTTTAGTTCTTCCCAATGGTTCTGAAATTGCGGTTTCAAATTTGACAATATGACTTGACAATATGATACGTTATGCGTTAAGTTAAGCGCGGTATAGGTTTTGGAGATTTTCTCCAATTAAGAAATACTTAGAAATCGGGGACTTTTTTTAGTGCTAGTCTATTTAGCCTGTTTAACAATCAAGGGACACAATTTTAGCCTTTAACGGGTTTGTGGATTATTCTACTGTGTCCTATATATTGCCTCAACAGGCTATTAAATATAAGGCTCAATAGGTGTTTCGGGGAGATGAAGAAAGTAGAGAATCAAGCAAAGCGC
>JBAXTW010000329.1:0-1511 GCA_037129985.1 Pseudanabaena sp. ELA645
CGATAAGGGAATGACCGTAGAAATGTGCTTTCCCATTGAAGCAGAAATTGTCTAGATCAAATGACGACTATAAATACTTTTTGTCTAAATCACCTACTGAATATAGGATGTAGGGTATGATCTGCTTAAGATGTATTGTGATTATTTAGTGATACAAATCAGTCAAATAGCTAACTCTCACTTTTACCAAAAGATAGTTAGGCTTTGCAAAATAAAAATTCTAGCCACAAAAATAAAGTGATCATGATCAAAAAACTTAAACAGTTCATAACCAGTAGTATCAAAAACTTTGTGGCTTCCTGTGGTTATGTCATTACTCGGAAGCAGGCTGCACCCCACACAATGGATGATGCTTTTCGTGCCATTGCTGCGAGAAAACATTTTTTTAATACTGTGGTTGATATTGGAGCTTCCGATGGTCATTGGACTAGTGGACTAATGCGCTACTTTCCCCAATGTCAATATCTGCTCATAGAAGCGAACCCGATCCATGAAAAAGCTTTAAATCAGTTTACAAATCAACATCAAAACGTGCAATTTGTTTTAGCTGCTGCCGGTGCATCTTCGGGACAAATTTACTTTGATGCTGGCGATCCGTGGGGGGGACAGGCTTCATATACACCCTATCCATCTTCTAATAACATTGAAGTGCCTGTAACTACAATTGATCAGCAAATTCAGTCTAAATTACTGGCGGGACCTTATCTATTGAAGCTCGATACCCACGGTTTTGAAATTCCTATTCTCAAAGGTGCATCACAAGTTCTCAAAGAAACTGATGTCATCATTATAGAATGTTATAACTTCCGTATTGCACCAGAATGCTTGTTATTTTTCGAGATGTGCGATTACTTAGGGAAATTAGGGTTTCGCTGCATTGATCTAGTCGATCCGTTCAATCGTCCCTATGATCAATCTTTTTGGCAAATGGATTTAGTGTTTGTGAAAGATAATCGAGCCGAATTTGCCTATGCAGCTTTTACCTAGTTACAGTCAATCAAAGTAAGAATGGTATGTTGTTCAGAATCCTTGTCAGACAAGATGTCTGAACTACGAGGGATAAAGCAGCGTGGAACGGACACCTTGTCCGTTTATCTGTCTCGTTTATTGTGCCATCTTTAACTGAAGTAACTATACCTTAAACAATAGGCACATCAAATAAATAAGCCTCTCTTACATTATCAGTATAAGAGAGGCTTATTTCAATTAAAGAGAAGATTCTAAAGCATTAAAACTTAGATTCTAGACTTTAACCTTAGTAGGCGCAAAGCTAGGCACAACCAAAGACTTATCTTGCTTCGTCAAACGGTTATATAGCGTTTGCGTGTTGGGATAGTTAGCCGCAGGGAAAGTCTCATAGCGATTGTGGGGCACTACATCTTCGCCAAAAGCTTCAAGGTATTCACGGCTGTTGACCATTTCCGCTACCATTGCCTTAGCGCCCTTAGTAGCTAAAATTTCGTTGTATTTACGGATTTCCGCTTGATCCAACGGCGCACGACCCAAGAAGT